>JAEWEX010000109.1 GCA_023389135.1 Pseudomonadota bacterium
CCGGCCGCGCGCGCCTTTGTGGTGACCCACGGCGCGCACAGGCCGATGGCGGCGGTCGCCGCCGCTCCCTTGAGCACCGTGCGGCGGCTGGGGGCGGCGGGGGCGCCGCGGAGTGTCCTGTCGGTCATCTGATCGTTCCCTGTTCTGGATGGAAGTCTGTTCTTGATGCGTCTTCAAGGCCCATGGCCCCGGCCCGGACGTTCGGGGCGTCGCGGCTGCCGTCCTGCGGTGGCAGCACTCGGTCTCGCGCCGACCAGATGTGCTCGCGCATGGCGGCCGCGGCGCGGTCCCCGTCTCCGGTGACGATGGCGCGCAGGATCACCCGGTGGGCCTTGTTGCTGTCGTTGAGCTGGTCGTGGGAGAAGCGGAAATAGTTGCGGATCGAGCGCGGAATCGTTGTCACCTGCGTGATCAGGCGGCGCAGCTCGCCATTGGGACATTGCGCGTAGATCAGCTCGTGGAACGCATTGTTCAGCCCGATCAGCGCGTGGGCGACGCCGTCGTCGAACGGCCGGCCGAGCCAGTCGTCGATCTCTTCGACGATCCGCTCCATCTCCGCCCGGTCGGCGGCGGGGATCCTGACCCTCGCCGCCAGGCGGGCCGCCTCGCTCTCCAGCACCGCGCGGCAGCCGTAGATCTCGGCCACCCGCCCGGCGCTGTAGACCGCGACGAAGTGGCCGCGATTGGGAATGAAGGTGGCGAACCCCTCCGCCGTCAGCCGGGAGAGCGCCTCGCGCACGGGCGTGCGGGAAGAGCTCAGCTCCCGCGCGAGCCGCACGACGTTCAGCCGCTCCCCCATGGCCAGCTTCCCCTCGAGGATCTGCCGGCGCAGGGTCGCGTGGGCGTCGGAGACGAGGTCCAGAGTGTCCAGCGGGCCGAGCATGGACCGGATGATATACACTTTGCCCGCATGAGCAAGGCGACTGCACCGCGCGATCTGTTTTGCTTGCCGAAACGGCATCCTTTCTCAAGGCCGGCGGATCCGCGGCTGCCCTGTTCGCGCTCTGCTGCAGATTTTGTATCTATTTTTGTGGCGGGCCGGTCGGGCCGGGTTCCGGGCGCTACATCCGCTTCGGCAGGTGCCTCGAAAACCAGGACAGCACCATCAGGCTGCCGCCGGCCACGGCGAACACGGCCGGCAGCGGGGCCACCGCCAGGACCAGGGCGTAGGCGCCCGAGGGGACAAACTGGGCCGCGTCCCGATAGGTGACGAACACCGTGGTCATCTCGGGCCGCTCCAGGGGCCGGACGGAGCGAAGGAACGGGGTGTTGCCCGCCCCGTCGATGGCGCCGGCCGAGAGCGCTGCCGCGACCAGCAGCGTCGCGCCGAGCCAGGGCAGTCCGGCCGCCAGCGCCAGTGCGATGGACACGAGCCCCGTCGCCGCATAGGCGCAGATCAGCAGCCGCCGCATCCCCCAGCGCGCTGCGATCCAGCCCCACAGCCGGGCGGCCAGCATGGTGCTCATGCCGAGCGACACGAACGCGCCTGCGGTCGCCGCGTCGAAGCCGAGCGAGACGGCGTAGATCGGCCCGTAAACGAAGAATGTGCTCCACCAGCAGGCGCGGCCGAACGCCAGCACCCAGGCAAGCCGCAGCCGCGGCTGCGAGAAGAAGCGCGGAAAATAGCGCAGCGGCGTCTTGGCGGGCTGGCGCCCTGCGCTGATGGCGGGGTGCTCGGTCAGCCGCAGGAACCAGAAGAAGCCGAGCATGGTCAGCACGCTCGCCAGCGCAACCGCGAATGGCAGCCACGCGGCGATCTCGCCGAGGCGTACGCCGAGCCACGGCCCGACGATCCACGCGGCCGCGCCGAAAAACACCCGTTTGGGCTCGAACCGGCCGATCTCGCGGCGGCCGACATGGTCCATGATATACAGGCTGAGGCAGATTTCCGAGGCCGACTGGGCGAGCACGAACAGCGGCATGCCGACCACGAGCCCCGCCGGACCGCCGAACGCCATGAGCGCCAGCGCGAACATGCCGAGCACGGACGCGCAGGTGAGCGTGCCGCGCCGCGTCAGCCGGCGCACCGCCTGCGGCACGGCCAGGCTGCCCGCAAGGCCGAACACGCTCGCCGAGAAGTAGAACAGGCTGACCGCCTGCGCATCGCCCAGCGTGCCGAGCGCCGCAAGCGGCAGCACCGTGATCAGCAGCGCACGGTGGAACGCCGACAGCGCGAACAAGAGCGCAAGGGAAGTCGCGCCCGGCCGCCCGACGGCGCCCAGCCAAGCCGGAATATGGAGACCACGCATGCCGACCGACCGCCGAACCGACTCGGAACCGCATCATCGGTCCCCGAAAATACAATAGCCGCTGGCAGGGCCGGCGAAAGCGTCTTCGGACCCCGCCCGCCGCTTCGCGACGTGGTTTTGTGCGTCCTGCGGGCATTTATTGAAGCGACTGCGCTGAGAAACCGGGAATTCCGGCTATTTCGGCCGGATCCGGACGATCGCCTCGATCTCCACCGTCATGCCATTTGGGAGCGAGCCCATGCCGACGGCGGAGCGGGCGTGGCGGCCGGCGTCGCCGAGGGCGGCTACGAACAGGTCCGAGCAGCCGTTGATCACCTCCGGATGGCGGGCGAAGCCGGGGTCGGCATTGACCATGCCGAACACCTTCAGCACCTCGATATCGTCCAGCGAGCCAGTGACGGTCTCCGCGACCGCCAGCAGGGAGAGGCCGGTCAGTCTTGCATGCTCGCGGGCCTCCTCGACGCTGACCCCGGCGCCGACCTTGCCGACGTGGTGGCCGCCGCCGGCCTTCCTCGGGCCCTGGCCCGACAGGTAGACCACGTCGCCGTCGCGGCGGAACGGCACATAGGTCGCGACCGGCACCGCCGGCTCGGGAAGATCGAGGCCGAGTTCGGCCAGTCTCTGGCGTGCGGTCATGACGGTTCTCCTGAAATCACTGGGCGACCCCGCACCAGTCCATGATGCTGCGGGCCACCACCTGCGCCGATACCTTCAGGTTCTCGATGGGCACGGATTCGTTGACGGCGTGCATCTCCGAACTCAGCCCCGGGCCGAAGATCACGGTCGGCGTCTCGGCATACTTGATGAGGTAGCGGGTGTCGGCGCCGCCGACCCGGCCGCTGATGGACGGCGCCCGGCCCGTGACGCGCGTGAACTCCCGGGCGACCGTCGTCACGATGGGGTGGTCCACCGGAATCTCCGCGCCGTCGGCGCCCACATCCTTGAATTCGATCACTGGCGGGTTGTTCCTGAGCCATGGATCGGTCGCCGCCACCCGCATGACGTGCTCGGTCACGACCGCCTTCACCTCCTGCACGTTTTCGTGCGGCAGCAGTCCGAGGCTGCCGCGCAGTTCGGCGAAGTCGGGCACCGCGCTTGGGAACGAGCCTGCGTTGAACATGAACACCGCGCAGGGCAGGCCGATACGATTATCGGGATAGAGCGGGTGAGAGATATCGCGGCGGCGCATCTCCTCCAGGTCCTTGAAGGCGTGGACGAAGCGCATGCCCTTGTCGATGGCGCTCTCACCCTCCCAGTGGCGGGTGAGCGAGACCGACCGGCCGCGGATTTTCAGTGTGAACCACAGCCGGCCGACGCAGCCCGGCTGGATCGCGAGATCGCTTGTCTCGAGGCAGATGCCTGCATCGGCGCGATATCCCTTAAGGATCGCGGCCAGGGTGCCGTAGCCGGTGAACTCCTCGTCGACCACATACTGGGCGATCACGTCACCCTTCAGCCTCACGCCTTCCTCGCGCAGAACCTTCAGCGCGAAGGTCATGGCGGCAACCCCGCCCTTCATGTCGGAGGTGCCGCGGCCGAAGATGCGGCCGTCCGCGACCTCGGCACCGTAGGGATGGTGCGTCCAGTCGTCGATGGGCTCAACCGGGATGGTGTCCACATGGCCGTTCAGGATCAGCGAGCGCCCGCCGCCCGCGCCGCGCTGGACCGCCACCACGTTGGGCCGGCCTGCGAAGTCGAGGCCGGGGATCGCCTGGTATCCGGGGTGGCCCTCCAGCGCGGCGAGGTCGGGTTCGAACACATCGACATCGAGCCCCATAGCGCCGAGCAGGGCGGCGAGGTGGGCCTGCACCGGCCCCTCGGCGCCGGTCGGGCTCTCGATGCGGATGATGTCGCGGGTCAGCGCCACCAACTCGTCCAGACGACTGTCGATCGCGCGGTCGATACGCTCCGCGAGGCTGCTCACGGCCGCCCGCCCGTGCCGATGGTCGTGCGCGGGCCGGAGAAGTTGCGCATGTCGTCGATGAATCGCACGCCGTTGGCGACGATGGCCTCGAACAGCTGGCGGCCCTTGTCCTCGGAGGCGTGGGTGGGGTCGCCGTGGTGGCCCATGGGCGCGACCAAGATCTGGTCGCGCCAGGTGGTCGTCCAGAACACGCTGTCGCCGCCGGCGAAGTGGTCGTTGCGGACCAGGTCGGTGTCCAGATAGCTGCCGCTGACGCGCTCGATCCGGTCCCGCCGCACGAGGTCGGGGCGGGCATACAGCATGTGCGAGGTCTCGAACTCGCCGCCATGGCACGCTTCCCCGGGCGCGGTGCGGATGCGCTTGTGGGTCTCCGCCGCGATGTAGAGCGGGTCGAAGCACGCGAACAGCACGTCCGGATGGTCCTGCTTCACCTCCTTGGCCGCGATCTGGATCACCGGCACGTTGGCGATGCGGTGGCCGTTGAAGGTGACGATGCGATTGAAGCCGTGGTGCACCAGCGAGCGGAAGATGTCGTTCAGCACCGCCACCACGGTCATGGACCGCAGGCTGATGGTGCCCGGGCGGCCCATGTGGTGGGGCGAATCCCCGTACCAGATCGGCGGCGCGACGATGACGCCGGCCGCGCGGGCGATGCCCTCGGCATAGTCGATCGCCTCGTAGCCGTCGGTGCCGAGCGGCAGGTGGGGGCCGTGGGTCTCGGTCGCGCCGATGGGCACGATCACGGTGCTCTCATAGCCGAGATAGGCCTCCACGTCGTCGGAGGTCAGCTCCTGCATCCAGACGCTGGGCAAGGGGGGGCGGGTCATGCGACGAGCTCCTGCTGGCGGCGATGGACGAGGTCGTCCAGCTCGCTGGTGGTGGCGGTGTCGGGAAGCCGGTTGAGCCGCAGGTCGCCATAGCCGCGCATGTCGCGCAGGGCCGAGCCGGTGATGAGGCCGACCACCGTCTCACCCGGCCGGATGGCGCCCGAGCGCATCATCTGGTCCACGCCCGCGGCGGCGGCGGCGGACGACGGCTCGGCCAGCACGCCGTCCGTGGCGCCCAGCCGGCGCTGCCAGGACAGCGCCTCGATGTCGGTGACGGAGATCGCGACGCCCCCGCTTTCCCGCAGCGCCACCAGCGCGTCGAGCGCATCGGGCGGGACGCCGTGCTTCAGGTTGTGCATCACCGTGGTCTGCCCCTCGTCGAGGCCGAGCGCCTCCAGTTCCTCAAGGGTGCCGAGGCCGCGGCCCAGCGCGCTCTCCAGCGAGTTGAAGTTGGAGGGTTGCACGGCGGCGAGCCGCGGCAGCCGGTCGATGCGGCCCAGGCGGCGCAGGTCCTTGAAGCCGCGCCACATGCCGTACAGCGTCGCGCCGCCACCGACTGGCACCACCACCCAGTCGGGAACCGCGCCCATCTCTTCCACCAGCTCGTAGGCGATGGTCTTGGGGCCCTCCACGTGGAACGGGTTGGCGGCGCGCTTGGTGGTGGCGTCGAACCAGCCACCGTCCCTGCGGACCATGTCGAGCATGCGCTCGATCTGGACGAATGTGCCCTGCAGCTCGACGATCACGGCGCCGAGCCCCTGCATCGCCAGCAGGCGGTTGGGCTGCGTGCCGTGGGGCACCAGCACGATGCATGGGAGCCCCGCGCGTGCGGCATAGGCGGCGCAGGACACCCCGGCGCTGCCGGTGGAGGCGATGATGATCTTCTCGGCGCCAAGTTCGTTTGCTTTCGAGACGGCGACGGAAAGCGCACGGTCCTTCTGGGAGCCGGTCGGGTTGGCGCTCTCCAGCTTCCAGAACAGGCGCTCCCCGGGGCGCGCGCGAGAGGCGACCAGCGGAGTTGCGCCCTCGCCCAGACTGACGATGGCGTCCGGCCGTTCGACCGGCAGCAGATCGGCATAATCCCACATGCTGCGGGCGGTGCCGGGCAGCTTCACCTCCGCCGGCGGGTAGTCGACGGTGAACGTGCCCGGGCAGCCGGAGCAGGCCTCGGGCGGTCGCCCCCGGGCGGAGGCGCCGCAGCTGTCGCAGGAAATAACGGCACTGGCCATTTATTACTCCGTTGAATTTTTTCTCAGCCGAACACGAGGCCCGGCAGCCAGGTCGCCACCTGCGGCATGAACATCACGAGGAAGATCACCAAGACATGGACCAGCACCATGGGCCCGGCATAGCGGCTGACCGCGCCGAGGCTGCAATTGGCGATGCTGGCGGAGATGAACAGGCTGGAACCCACAGGTGGCGTGATGCCGCCGACATTCATGGCCATCACCATGAGCAGGCCCCAGTGGATCGGGTCGAAGCCGAGCGCAATGCCCATGGGGGCCACCACGGGCGTGAAGATGATCATCAGCGCGATCACCTCGATGAAGAACCCGAGCAGGAGGATGAGCATTATGACCAGCCCCGCGCCGAGGAAGTGCTGGCCGCCGGATATCTCCATCACCTCGCGCGCCGCGATCACCGGGAAGTTCTCGCGGGCGAGGATCCAGCTGAAGATCGCGGCCATGCAGATGATGAACAGCGACAGGCTCGACAGCAGCCCCGACTGCAACAGCGCGGCGCGGATTTCCGCCCAGCCCATGCGCTTGTAGAAATAGGCGGCGCAGAAGGCGTAGAC
>JAEWEX010000175.1 GCA_023389135.1 Pseudomonadota bacterium
GTCCACCACCGTCGCCGTGCCGCCGGCGTGCAGGCCGAAATACAGCCCGGTCCACGATGTCGTCTCCAGCGGCGCCACGGGCTCGAGATAGAGGTCCGCGGAAACCGCCGGCGTCACCATGGCGGCGAGCAGCGCAGCCGTCGCAAAATTCCTTGAGAACCGAGCCATTCCAAATTCCCCCTGCCCCGTCTGCGCATTCCTTCGCTTTTTAGATGCGGAGGCGGATCGAGTCGAGGAAGACCCACCTCTTGCCGTCGAAAACCAGCAGGGGTTGCACGCGGGCAACATCGGGGTCAGCCGGCTGGGATAACGTCCAGCGCGGTCCGGCAAAGCCGCCGCGGTCGAAGGTCCATGCGCGGACCTCGCCACCGCCCTTGCGCTTCGTGTCGGCGACAGCCAGCGCAACCGGCGCACGCGCCGGGACGGGCGTGTCGTCGCCGTCCGGCCCCGTGAGCGGCGGCGGCGCGACGGCAGGCAGTTGCTGGCCCGAATGTCCGCCGGCGTCCTGCTGCAAGGTCGATGCCGGCGCGGGCGCGGGATCGGGCTCACCCACGCTCGCCGCCGACGGCATCGCGGTATCGGGTTCCGGCTCCTGCTTGGCGGCCGGCGCGGGCTCGGTCTCGCCGCCTGACGCCGGCGGCAGAGGCTGCTCCTCGGCCTCCATCACCGGCTGCGGCGCGGGCCCGGCTTCCTCTTGCGGCTGCGGTGACGTCGGCACCGGCTCTGGGTCGGCAACCTCATCCGTTGCTGGCAGCGGGGGCGCGGCATCCTTGTCAGCGGCGGCCGGCGCGGGCTCCGTCTCGCCGCCGGACGCCGGCGGCAGCGGCTGCTCCTTGGCCTCGACGGTCGGCTGCGGTGCGGGAACGACCGCCTCGTCCTGCTGCGGCGACGGCGGGACCGGCCCGGTGCCGGCAGCCTTATCCGTGACCGGCGGGACGGGCGCAGGCTTGTCATCCTCCTGCGGCGCGGCCGGCGGGGTCGCCCCGCCCCCCTCGCCCGAGGCCTGCGGCAGAGCCTGCTCGCCGTCTTCATCGGACGGCTGCGGCGCAGGCGCGGCTTCCTCGTCCTGCTGCGGCAACGGCGGGACGGGCTCGGTGCCGGCAACCTTATCCGTGGCCGGAGGCGCGGCTCTTCATCCTCCTGCGGCGCTGCCGGCCCGGACGCGGGGCCGGCATCGGCCTGCTTGTCGGCCGAAGGCGGCGCAGGCTCAACGTCCGGCTCCTCGTTGACCGCCGGCGGGGTCGGACTCGTAGCCACGTCATCGGTCCCGGAGGGCGTGACGGCCTCCGCCTGGGGTCCGTCTCCGCTGGCCGGCGCGGCTTCGGGCTCCTCGGTTACCTGCTGCGACGAAGCCGGCGGCGCGTCGGCTTGCGGCTCGTCCTCCACCGCCAGCGCCGAGAACTGATCCGGCTGGTCCGGCTGCGGCGGGGCCGGATCGAAGCCCAGCGCCCACGCGATCACGTCCTCGGCATCGTCGGGCGACAGCACCGAGGGCGGCGCCGGCACCATGGTCATGGCCGCCGGGTAGACCGGCTCGGCCGCGACCAGCTCGTCGAAGGTCGCCTCGCTGCCCGGCAGGTCGGCGGGCGTGCTGGCGCGGATCGGGCTCGGGCTGGAGTAGCTCTGGCTGGTGGTGTCGCGTGTGGTGCGCAGCCAGTTCACCGAGCGGCTGTCGAGGCCGGGCATGGTCTCCGCCATGTCCACCGCCAGCCCCGCGACCACCGGATTGGTCCAGGTCAGCGCCACGAGGTTGCCCGGGCGCAGCACCGTCAGGCCACGATCGGTGCCGCCGGAGCGGACGATGGTGTCGCGGTTGCGCTCGAACTCGATCTGGTTGGTGCCGGCGCCGCCATAGATGGTGTCGCTGCCGAGGCCCGCCGAAATCTGGTCGTTGCCGGCGTCGCCATAGAGCGTGTCGTCGCCGAACTGGCCGAAGATCAGGTCGGCGCCGTCGCCGCCGCGCAGCACGTCGTCGGAGATCGCCCAGCGGTCGAGCTGCGAGGTGCCGGCGTAGGAGGTGAAGCCCGCGGCATTGCCGAAGCCCGCCAGGAGATTGTGCACCGAGGCGAGGTTGCGCATCTCCGGATAGGCGGTGTCGGCGATGGGGAACACCTTGAAGGCGGTGATGGGGCCGGTGGCGGTGCGCGCCGCGATGGTCGGCAGCAGGATCGCCGTGTCGCCGAACACCAGGTCGTCGCCCGCCCCGCCCTGCACCGTGTCGGCGGAATGGCGGATGGCGTCGCCTGCCACGCCCGCGCCGACGCGCAGCGTGCCGTTGAACGCGCCCATCCACCAGAACTCGTAGCCGGCGCCCGCCGAGAACAGGCGCTGGACCATGCGCTCGAAGAAGAAGCGGTGGTTGTAGTCCGCATTGCCGGCGGCGGACGAGTTGAGGCCCTGCATCTGGATCGGCATGGCGCCGACCAGCCGGTCGCCCACGATCAGGTCCTTGCCGGCGCCGCCGTCGATGGTGTCGCCGCCGACGTCGATCAGGAAGTGGTAGCCGCGGTTGAACAGCCAGTTAGCGGCGCTGCCGCCGCTGCCCGGATTGGCGGTGTGGTTGCCCGGATGGCGCTGCGCCAGGTGCTGGGC
>JAEWEX010000185.1 GCA_023389135.1 Pseudomonadota bacterium
CCCTCGCCCTCGTATTCGCCCGACGACCAGGCATGGGCGAGGCCGTCGACGCTGCCCCAGGCGATCAGGCCGAACAGGGCCGCGCCCAGCAGGCAGGCGAGGACGCCGAGCACGGCGCGCACCGGCGGCGGGACGTTGTCGGTCACCAGGGTGACCTCCATCATGCCGCCGCTGAGGATGGCGTAGACCGCCATGAGGTAGCAGATGATGACGACCGAGCTAGAGACCAGTTCGGGCGTGCCCTGCAGCGGGCTGGAGAACAGCACGCGCCCGCCCACGTCGGCGACGACGATGAAGCACAGCGCGAAGGCCAGCAGGGAGGCCATCACGAGCAGCGCCTTGGCGATTGCGCCGAGCGCGGTGGTGATCATGGGTCAGGACCCGGGGGCGGTTCGAGGAAGCGCCGCCCGGCCCGGCGCTTGGCCGGCCCGGGCGGAACGGTGCGGCGAGGTTACTTGACCTCGTAGCGGACGGGCCACTTGTGGCCGAGCTTCTCCGCCTCTTCCAGCGCGATGGACAGGACCTCGGTGCCCGGCAGGCCGGCGGCGTCGAGTTCCTTGGCCTTCTCCTTCGGCCAGTCGGCCAGCGAGGTCGCCCACTCGACGCGAACCTCGTCGGGAAGCTGCTTGACCTCGGCGCCCAGGGTCTTGAGCTGCTCGAGCTGCTTGGGATAGTCGGCCTCGTTCACCGACCCGGTCTGCGCCTCGTATTCGCGGCCGACCTCGACGATGATGTCCTGCACTTCCTTCGGCAGGCGGTTGAAGCGGTTGGTGTTGATGGTCAGGCCGTGCCAGGTGATCGAGCCGAAGCCGATCTCGGTGTAGTACTTCGAGACCTCGTGCAGCTTGAAGTTGACGACGCCGGACGGGAACATGATCCAGCCGTTGTAGACGCCGGTCTGCAGCGAGGTGTAGGCCTCCGGAAGCGACGACTGCACCGGCACCGCGCCGGCATATTCCAGCCACTTCAGGTTGAGGCCGGCGCCGGCGAGCTTCTGGCCCTTGAGGTCGGCGACCGTGTTCCACTCGAAGTTGGTGGTCAGGTTGTAGCCGTTGTCGGCGATCAGGCCGAGCAGCTTCTGGCCATACTTCTGCTCGAAGGTCTCGCCCAGGACCGGCACGCGGTCATAGACGGCGCGGGCGAGCTGGACGCTCTTTTCCGGGCTCATGGTGCCGAACGGAAGCATCACCTGGAACGCGTGGAGCGGCAGGTTGGACGGCTCGAAGCAGAAGCAGTAGCCGCCGATGTCGATGATGCCGGACTGCACGCCTTCCAGCGTGTCGGCGACCTTCACCATGGAGCCGCCATAGCCCTCCACGAACTCCACCGTGTGCTCGGTGCGCTCGGCGACGCGCTTGGTCACCTCCGGCACGAAGAAGTCCTGCATCAGGCGGACATAGGTGTTCACGGCCGGATGGCCGGAGGCGATGCGCAGGCGGATGTCCTCCGCCTGGGCCGCGCCGGCGAAGCCCACCGACAGCGCCACGGCGACGGCAGCCGAAATCCCAATTCCCTGTTTCATGGTATCTCCATTCCCTCCCAGAGACATTTCTTGATATTTCACACTTTTGCCATTCCGCGTCAACGGCCAACCCAGGCGTTGTTTTTGCAACGAATTCAAAAGTGCATGGCCTCACGCCGCTTGATGATCACGGCAAACTGAAATATCAGTTCAGGTGAGCAGCCCCTATCTGATATCCTGATAGCGGCATCATACGGAGCCCGCGGCGTGGCCGAGGAAGTTGAAGACGGGCGCCTGCTCGTCCGCACCAGCGTGTTTCAGCGCCTGCGCGCCGACATCCTGTCGTGCAGCCTGCGGCCGGGCGTGCAGATCCAGGAAAAGCAGCTCGCCGAGCGCTTCCAGGTGTCCAAGTCGCCGATCCGCGACGCGCTGCTGAAGCTCGAGGAGCAGAACCTCGTCGAGGTGATGCCGCGCAAGGGATACCGCGTGAAGCCGATCTCCGTGTCGGACGCGCGCGAGCTCTACGAGATGCGTCAGCTGCTGGAACGCGAGTGCATCTCCCGCATGATCGACGGCGCCGCACCCGACGTGCTCGACGCGCTGGAGACGTTCCGCACCATGGCGCCGCCCATCGAGCTGCCCAACTGGATCGAATACAACCGCGCGTTCCATGCGTTCCTCGCCGCCAATTGCGGCAACAGCCGCCTCGCGCGCGTCTCCTGCGACGTGATCGACCAGTTCGACCGCCTGACCTATGTCAGCGTCACCAGCCGCGACGAGCTCACGCTCGCCGATTTCGTCGCCGAGCATGGCGGCATCATCGACGCCATCCAGCGGCGCGACCGCCGCCAGGCCATCTCGCTGGCGCGCGACCACGTGGAGGGCTCCCGCCGCCGCGTGCTCGAGGCGCTGGAGAGCGCGTCCGTCATCGCATGACATTCGGAGAAACCATGAAAGCGCATGCAATCCGCATCGAAAGCCAGGGCAGCCCGGACCTGATGACGTTCGCCGAGGTGGACGTGGCCGCGCCGGGGCCCGGCGAGGCCCTGGTGCGCCAGAGCGCCTGCGGCGTGAACTTCCTCGACGTCTACCAGCGCGGCGGCGCCTATGCGATGCCGATGCCCAGCGGCGTCGGCAACGAGGCCGCCGGCGTCGTGGAGGCCGTGGGCCCCGACGTGACGGCGGTCGCGGTGGGCGACCGGGTCGTCTACCAGGGCGGCTCGCCCGGCGCCTATGCCGACCTCAGGGTGGTGCCGTCCTGGCGGCTGGTGAAGATCCCCGCCGGCGTCGCCGACGAGGACGCCGCCGCGGTGCTGCTCAAGGGCATGACCGTCGAGTACCTGATGGACCGCTGCGTGTCGCTGAAGCCCGGCGACTTCGCGCTGATGTACGCCGCCGCCGGCGGCGTCGGCCTGATCGCCGGCCAGTGGGCGCGCGAGCGCGGCATCCGCCTGATCGGCGTCGCCGCCGGCGCGGAGAAGTGCGCCCGCGCCCTGGAGGCCGGCTATGTCGAGGCGATCGACCGCAACGGCGCGGACATCGTGGCGCGGGTGAAGGAGATCACCGGCGGCGCCGGCGTGCCGGTGGTGTTCGACAGCATCGGCAAGGCCACCTTTGACACCACCATCGAGTGCCTCGCCCCGCGCGGCTTCTTCGTCTCGTTCGGCGCGACCTCGGGGCCGCCGCCGGCGGTGGAGGCCTCGCTGCTGCAGAAGAAGGGCTCGCTCTACTTCACCCGTCCCACGCTCGGCACCTATTGCGCCTCCGAGCAGGACTACACCGCCTCCGCCGCCAAGGTGATGGACATGGTCGGACGCGGCGTGGTGAAGGCGGTCATCGGCCAGCGCTACCCGCTGGCGGACGCCGCGCAGGCGCATCGCGACCTCGAGGCCGGCCGCACCAGCGGCTCCACCATCCTCGTCCCCTGACGATCGTTGAGGATCCCATGAGCAATCCGCAGAACCCCCGCGCCCATTGGCCCCAGGAATTGCAGGACGACATCGATG
>JAEWEX010000260.1 GCA_023389135.1 Pseudomonadota bacterium
CAGCACGCCGATGGCGTCCCGCGCCCTGACCAGCACCAGGTCGGAGGGCGCAAGGCCGAGCCCCGCGAGCCCGGGCCCGTGCAGCAGCCCCGCCTCCCGCTCGGCGAACGCCTCGCGCACCCACACCACCGGGCGCCCCGCCGCCGCGCGCAGCGCCAAGGCGGCAGCAAATCCGCCCGCCACCGCCGTCCCGTCGGCGCAGGCGGCGAAGACCTCGTGCACCGCCGCCCGGGAAAGGCCGCCCAGCGCCGCGTCGGCCGGCGCAAAGCCGAGCCCGAATGGCGAGGCCACATCCTGCGGCGCAGCCGGCCCGTGACGCGCCAGGAGCTGCCGCAGCGCGGCGAGGGAGTTCCGCGATGCATCCATGATTGTTCCTGTTTTGTTCTATACACGACTCGATCCAGAGCGGGAGTCAAGGCGGTGGCCCTCGATCATGCCGGTCGCTAAGCTTCGGCGATCTGGTCGTCAGGCTCGTCCGTTGCGGTTTGGGTGATCCCCGAATTCCCGTCGCTGACAGGCTCGGCGAGCCGCTGTCGCCGGGGCACCCCCGCCATCCCGTGCCGACGCCTCCCGGGCGCGCGCGCCACCGGATCGGCGGAATCGCGGGCGAGGACGGGTTTTTCGCCACGGGGCAAGGCAGGCATGGAAACGTTCACGGTCTACGGTCGCCACGACGAGCGCACGCTAGGCCAGATGGCGCGCTGCATGGCGGCCGGCAGCGCCGTCGCCGGCGTGCTGTGCGCGGACGGGCACCTGGGCTACGCCCATCCCATCGGCGGCGTCGTCGGCTATGCCGACCACATCTCGATCAGCGGCGTCGGCTTCGACATCGCCTGCGGCAACCTGGCGATCCGGCTGGACACGCCCTATGCCGCGATCCGGGAGCGGACCGGCGTCATCCTCCAGGACATCGCGGCCGCCGTCAGCTTCGGCATCGGCCGCTCCAACGCCGAGCCGGTGGACCACGCGCTGTTCGACAGCGGGCTGTGGGCCGCCGCCGACGTGGCGGAACTGAAGCCCATGGCCCGCAACCAGCTCGGCACCGTGGGGTCCGGCAACCACTATGTGGACCTGTTCGAGGACGAGGAGGGGCTGGTGTGGATCGGCCTCCATTTCGGCTCGCGCGGCCTCGGCCACAGGATCACGAAGAAATACCTGGAACTGGCCGGCGCCCGCGACGGCATGGAGGTCGAGCCGGCGCTGCTGGAAGCCGCCAGCGACATGGCCCGCGGCTATCTGGCCGGCATCGAGCTCGGCGGCCTCTACGCCCATGCCGGCCGCGAATGGGTGGTGGAGCGGGTGCGCCGGATCATCGGCGGCGCGGAGACCTTCCGCGTCCACAACCACCACAACTTCGCCTGGCGCGAGCGCCACGGCGACACAGACATGTGGGTGGTGCGCAAGGGCGCGACGCCCGCCTTCCCCGGCCAGTACGGCTTCGTCGGCGGGTCCATGGCCGACGACGCCGTGATCCTGCGCGGCGTGGACGGCGCGCTATCGGCGGCCTCGCTCTACTCCACGGTCCACGGCGCGGGCCGCGTCATGTCGCGCAACGAGGCCCGCGGCAAGGTCAACCGCAAGACCGGCGCGAAGATCAGCGAGCCGCGCGTGGACCGGTCGCAATGGCAGGCGATGCTCCGCGACCGGGGCGTGACGCTGATCGGCGCCGACCTGGACGAGGCGCCGCAGGCCTATCGCCGGCTGCCCGACGTGCTCGCCGCCCATGCCGGCACCGTGGAGATCGTCCACCGGCTGCGCCCGTTCGGCGTCATCATGGCGGGGGCCGACGAGTTCGATCCCTACAAGGACTGAGCCCCGCTGGCGGCCGTCATCGGAACCATCGCCGGGCCCGCCCGTTGCTTCCGCAGGAGCGCATCGGGAGACGGCCATGGACCTGCACCTGAAACTCGCAGCCGTGCTGCTCGCCGCGGCGCTCGCCTGCGGCAGCGCGACGGCGCAGCCCGGCGCCATCGACGGCGCGGTCGGCGAGCCGCCGGCCGAAGTGATGGCGCCGCCGCCGCCCGAACTGGACGACATCATCCGCCGCCAGAATGCCGCCGCGGTCCAGATCGAGGAAAACCTGGAGGTGGGCGACGCTGTGCCCGCGGAGGTTGATATCCGGCCGGTGCCGGGTCACGACACCTTCGCCTTCGCCCGGGTGAACGGCCGCGACCTGATCGTCGATCCACGGAACCGCATCGTCCTCAGGATCGTCGAATAGCCGTCGCGGCAGCAGGCTGGAGCCGCACCGACATGAATTCTGTCAGTCTTTAATTGGAACAATTACAGTTCGTCGCTTGCAACTCCACATCGATCCGAATATCGGAACGCAGCCGAGCCGGCATGACCGGCTGCTAAACTCACCGAATTCTTGACGGGATGAGGTCGCGCAAGCCATAACGCGGCGTCGATCCCTTCCCGCACCCGCCGGACTGCCCATGACCGACCTCGCCGAAGCCAGCCGCACCCGGCGCCTCAAGGCCGCCACCCGCGAGGCGCATGAGCGGCTCGACGCCCGGATCATGGCGGGACGCCCGTTCGAGAGCCGCGAGCGCTACGGGCAGTTCCTGGCGGTGCAGCACACCTTCCACGGCGACGTCGACCCGCTCTACGCCGATCCGGCCCTCGGCCGGCTGCTGCCCGACCTCGCCGGCCGCAGCCGCCTCGCGCTGATCGAGCGCGACATGGCCGATCTCGGCCTCGGCATTCCCGACGCAACGCCCGCGCCCATCGAGCCCGGCGACCTGCCGGCCGCCATCGGCTGGCTGTATGTCGCCGAGGGCTCCAATCTCGGCGCGGCGTTCCTGATCAAGGAGGCCGCGGCGCTGGGGCTCGGCGAGGCGTTCGGCGCCCGCCACCTGGCGGGGGCGCCGGAAGGCCGCGGGCTGCACTGGCGCAGCTTCACCGCCGCGGTCGATGCGCTCGACCTGACGCGCGCCGAGGATGATCGCGCGGCGGCTGCCGCGGAAGCCGCCTTCCGCCGGGTCCGCGCGCTCGCCGACGCCGCCTTCGCCTGAAGTCCGCACGTGGAAATTGCCCGCCCGGCGTGCACCGGGCGGGCAGGTCATTGCCACATCTAGGGAGTGCGGCTCGCCATCGGCCGCAGGGGTCCAACTGTCTCGGCCGGCGAATGTTCCCGCAGGGCGGCAGGGACTTGCCTTCACCCCGGGCGGCACGTCAGATGGCGCCATCGGTATCGGGCAAGCGGGACGCGTATCGTGGCGGTCGAGGCCTCTTCCAGCCAGTTGATCCAGGTGGTGGCGCTGCTCGGCGCCGGCGTCGTCGCGGTGCCGCTGTTCCGCCGCGCCGGGCTCGGCTCTGTGTTGGGCTATCTGGCCGCGGGCCTCGCCATCGGGCCGTTCGGCCTCGCCCTGTTCGCCGATCCCGAGGCGATCCTGCACACCGCCGAACTCGGCGTCGTGATGCTGCTGTTCCTGATCGGGCTGGAGATGCAGCCGTCGCGGCTGTGGAACCTCAGGCGCGAAATCTTCGGCCTCGGCGCGGCGCAGATCGGCTGCGCCGGCGCGGTGCTGACCGGCATCGCGGTGGCGGCCGGCGTGCCGCCCGCCGTCGCGTTCGTGGCGGCCATGGGCTTCAC
>JAEWEX010000279.1 GCA_023389135.1 Pseudomonadota bacterium
CGCATGTTGAGCCCGCCGGCATAGGCGCCGAACGCCGGCAACACCGCGCGCGCCGCGTCGGCGGCCAGGCAACGGCGCCGGAGCCCGTGCCCGCGGACCCTGAGCCGCGCCACCGGGTGAAGGTGTCCCGAAACCTCGCCCGCCGCCGCGCCGGCCTGCGGTTCGTGGCGGAAGGTGAGGGGCCCCAGAGCCACCTCCGGCAGCGACACGCCGGCGAGGCCCGTCACCGGCTCGGGGTCGTGGTTGCCCGCGATCCACAGCCAGTCGCGCCCGGCCTGCATGGCGGCCAGCGCCGCGAGGTCGGCGGGCGCCATGCGGGCCTGGCCGCGCCGGTCGTGGAAGCTGTCGCCGAGCGCGATCACCGCGCGCGGTGCGAACTGCGCGACCGCCCGGGCGAGCCGCGCCAGCGTCGCGGCGGTGTCGTAGGGCGGCAGCATCTGGCCGCGGGCGGCAAATGACGAGCCTTTCTCCAGATGCAGGTCCGCCACCACCAGAACCCGCTCCAGCGGCCACCACAGCGCGCCGGAGGCGTCGGCCACCAGCCGCGCGCCGGCGACCTCCAATTCGGCGGCGTCGGCCTGCGTCCGCCCGGTCGTAAGCTCCGCGTCTGTCACGTGGCCTCCCCGCCCATGGCCTCGGCGATCAGGTCGTCTGCTGCCTCCGCCAGCAGGCTCTCCTGCGCGTCGCCGAACACCGCCTCGCGGCCGATCTCCAGCAGCACCGGCACCGCCAGCGGCGACACCCGCGGCAGGTCGCGATGCACGATCCGCCCCCGCACCCGCGACAGCATGGCCGCGACCCGGCCCACATCCAGCAGCCCCTTGCCGGCATCGGCCCGCGCGGCGCGCAGCAGCAGATGGTCCGGCTCGTGCCGGCGCAGCACGTCGTAGATCAGGTCGGTGGACATGGTCACCTGGCGGCCGGTCTTCTCGTGCCCGGGAAAGCGCCGCTCGATCAGCCCGGCGACGATGGCGCAATTGCGGAAGGTGCGTTTCATCAGCGAGGATTCCGCCAGCCACGCCTCCAGGTCGTCGCCCAGCATGTCCTGGTCGAACAGCGCCTCCAGCGAGACCAGGCCGGCGCCGATCCGCGCCGCCGCGTCGCCCAGCCCCCAGATCGCCAGCGAATAGTCGGTGGCGACGAAGCCCATGGGGCGCAGCCCCGCCCGCTCCATGCGCCGGGTCACCAGCATGCCCAACGTCTGGTGCGCCAGCCGCCCCTCGAACGGATAACACACGAGGAAATTGCGCCCGGCGCGCGGAAACGTCTCGACCAGAAGCTCGTCCGGCGCCGGCAGCCGCGAGCGGCGGCGCTGGATGTCCAGCCATTCTCGCACCTGGCCGGGCAGCCCCCGCCACTGCGCCGGATCGGACAGGATCTTGCGCACGCGGCCCGCCACGTCGGCGGTGAACGAGAACCGGCCGCCATTGTAGCTCGGCACCTTCGGCGTCTCGGCGCTTGAGCGCGAGGCGTAGGCCTCGTTGTCCACCAGCGCCTCGAAGCGCAGCACCTCGCCGCCGAACAGGAATGTGTCGCCCGGCGCCAGCCCCTCAATGAAATACTCCTCCATCTCGCCCAGCACCCGGCCGCCGCGGCCAATGGGCCCGGTGGCGCCGCGCCCGCGGGAGCGGCTGCGCACCAGCCGCACCTTGACCATGCCCTCCTCGACGATGGTGCCCACATTCATGCGGTAGGCCTGCGCCACCCGGGGGTTGGCGATCCGCCAGCGGCCGTCCCTGTTCTGCCGGATCCTGGCGAAGCGGTCATAGGAGCGCAGCGCATAGCCGCCGGTGGCGACGAAGGCGAGGCAGGCGTCGAAATCCTCGCGCGCGAGGCCACGATAGGGCGCCGCCGAGATCACCTCGGCGAACAGGTCGTCGGCCCGGAACGGCGCGGCGGCCGCCATGCCGAGGATGTGCTGGGCCAGCACGTCGAGCCCGCCCGGGCGCAGCCGCTCATTGTCCTGTTCGCCGGCCAGCGCCGCCGCCCGCGTCGCCATGCACTCGATCAGCTCGAAGCGGTTGCCCGGCACGATGATGGCGCGGCTCGGCTCGTCCAGCCGGTGGTTGGCGCGCCCGATCCGCTGCAGCAGCCGCGACGAGCCCTTGGGCGAGCCCATGTGGACGACGAGATCGACGTCGCCCCAGTCGATGCCGAGGTCCAGCGTCGAGGTCGCGACCACGGCCTTGAGCCGTCCCTCCGCCATGGCAGCCTCCACCCGGCGGCGCTGCTCCACCGCCAGCGATCCGTGATGCAGCGCGATGGCCAGGTTGTCGTCGTTGATGCGCCACAGCTCCTGGAAGATGAGCTCACCCAGCGCCCGTGTGTTGACGAACACCAGCGTCGTGCGGTGCCGCCTGATCTGTTCATAGACCGCCGGCACCGCATGCCGCGCCGCGTGGCCGGACCAGGGCAGCCGCTCGTCGGTCTCGTGGATCACGATCTCGGGGACCGCGCCGCCGGCGGCGGTGACGAGATCGGCGGGCGTGGCCGCGTCGCGGCCGAGCCAGGCGCGCAGGTCGTCGGGATATTTGACGGTGGCCGACAGACCGGTGGCGGTGAGCCCCGGCGCAAGCCGCCGCAGCCGCGCGATCCCCAGCGCCAGCAGTTCGCCGCGCTTGGAGGGCGCAAGCGCATGCAGCTCATCCACCACCACGCGCCGGATCCCGCCGAACAGCCGTTCCGCATCTCCGCCGGACGCCAGCAGCGCCACCTGCTCGGGAGTGGTCAAGAGGATGTCGGGCGGATCGACCTTCTGCCGCTGACGCCGTGCCGCGGGGGTGTCGCCGGTGCGGGTCTCGACCCGGATCGGCAGGCCCATGCCGGCGACGGGCGCCTCCAGGTTCCGCGCGATGTCCACCGCCAGCGCCTTCAGAGGCGAGATGTAGAGCGTGTGAATT
>JAEWEX010000280.1 GCA_023389135.1 Pseudomonadota bacterium
CGTCGGAGGAGGCGATCGCCGCGGCGGCGCAGCAGCTTGCCCGGCTGTCCGGCGTCGCGGGCGTGACGGCGTTCGCCTCCGGGCCCAACTTCGCCAAGACCCGCGACAGCTGGCCCCATGTGCTGACCCTGCGGCTGCCCGACAGGGCGGCGCTGAAGGCCTACTGGCCCGACCCGCTCCATGCCGAGGTGCTGGCGGCGGTGACGCCGGTGGTGGACGACGTTTTCATCGCCGACTTCGAGGTCTGACGCCGGCTATCTCGGCAGCAGCATGTCGGCGATGATCGAGACCAGCTCCACATAGCTGCGCATGAGCAGGTAGACCACGGCCGCCGCAACGAGGCCGGCCACGATCAGGCCGGCCGGCCAGCCGGCGGCCACCGCCCACAGCGCGCCGAGCAGCGGCAGCAGGCCAACCGCCGCGGCGACGGCGCGGCCATGGCGAAGCAGCAGCCTGACGGTCGGATAGCTCGGCTGCGGCGGGACGGTGAAATCTGACAAGGACGCGCTCCGGTCGGCCCCGAAAGGCTGGGCAGTCTCCATGGTGAGGATAATTTTTGAATGATTGATCAGTCAATTCTTTCCGCATCACTCGCGTTCGGCTGTTCCTCGGCAGTCACGCTGTCATCCCGGCCGAAGAGCCGGGATCCAGGAACACAGCCTCTTTCCGGATAGAGCGGTGTTCCTGGATCCCGGATCGGCTTCGCCGTCCGGGATGACATGGAGGCGACCGCGGTTCCCGCATCTCATTGCAGGGAAGTGCGGCATTGGCATCGCACAGAAAAAGCACGCGCGGTCGCAATCAGCCGGAGCGTGCCGGAGGCGAGAGGGCCCCTCGGCGCCCACAGGATTTCCGGCGCAGGCCAAGCCGCGTCATTGACACCCCTGCATGAATGAATGACTATTCAATCAACAGGACTTGCCGCGCCCGGGAGGCGGCGTCGATCACGGGGAGGACGACCATGAAGACCACCGCCACCGCATGGGCCGTAGTGGCCGCCGGCGTCGCGCTCGCCACCGCGCCCGCTGCCGCGCAGGACCTGCCGGAGACGACGATCTCCTATGTCGGCAGCCTGAGCAGCCTCGCCCAGTACCAGCAGCGCGAGCTGCCGTTCTGGTCCAAGCACATCCCCGAGGCTTCGGGCGGGCGCATCACCACCCAGGTCACCAGCTACGACCAGATGGGCCTCAACGGCAGCGAGGTCTACCGGCTGCTGGAGCGGGGCATGTTCCACATCGGCTCCACCGTCGCGGACTACACGGTCCAGGACGCGCCGGAGCTTGAGGGGATGGACATTCCGGGGCTGGCCGGCGACGTGGACACCGCCGAGCGGATCGCCACCGACTTCCGCCCCGTGCTCGACGACATCATGGCCAAGCGGTTCGGCTCCAGGGTGCTGGCGATCGCGCCGTACCCGGCGCAGCTCGTGTTCTGCAAGGCCGAGATCAACAGCATCGAGGATCTCAAGGGCAAGCGCATCCGCGTCAGCGGCCGCTCCAATGCCGAATTCCTCGGCTCGCTGGGGGCGGAGGCCATCACCATGCCGTTCGGAGAGGTCTCGGGCTCGCTGGAGCGCGGCATCATCGACTGCGCGGTGTCGGGCACGCTGCCGGGCTATGCCGCCGGCTGGCACGAGGTCGCGACCCACCTGTTCCTGGGCGTGCCGCTGGGCTGGGACTACGTCGTCACCGCGGTCAATCTCCAGACCTGGGACGGCTTCGGCGAGGAGGTCCAGGAGTTCCTGACCACGGAGCTGCGCGACACCTACGAGGCGGCCGCCTGGAAGGCGGCGCGGGAGGAATCCGCCGGCGGGCTCGCCTGCCTGACCGGCGACGGACAGTGCGCGCAGGGCACGCCCGGCAAGATGACGCTGGTCCGCGCCAGCGAGGGCGATCTGGCGGTCGCACGCGAGCGGCTCGAGAAGGACGTGCTGCCGCGCTGGGCGAGCCGCGTCACCCCGGAATGGGTGGCCCGCTGGAACGAGACCATCGGCAAGATCACCGGACTGACGGTCAATGGGTCCTGACGACCGCGATGCGGGGCGGCGCGAAGGCGCCGCAGCCGCCCTCGCGCGCCCCCTCGACGGGCTCCTCCACCGTCTGGAGGGCGGCGCGCGGGTGCTGGCCCGCCTGGCGGGCGGGCTGGTCCTGGCCACCGCGCTGGTGGTCGGGGTCGAGGTCGCGCTGCGGGGCCTGGCCGGATACTCGCTCGGCGTGATGCACGAGATGTCCGGCTACGTGCTGGCCATCGTCTCGGCGTGGTCGTTCACCTTCGCCCTGTTCTGCAAGCAGCACATCCGCATCGACATCGCCTACCTCTACATGCCGGCGGGGGTCCAGCGGCTGATGGATGTGCTGGCCTACGGCTTTCTCGCGGTGTTCGCCGTCCTGCTGGCGAGCGCGGCATGGGAGGTGCTGTCGCGCGCCTGGCTGCGCGGCTCCACCGCCACCACGGGGCTGGCGACGCCGCTGTGGATTCCGCAGTCGGCCTGGTTCTTCGGCCTGTTCCTGTTCGCGCTGGCGGTGACGCTGGTGCTCGCCCGCCTGGTCCTGGCGCTCCTGTCCGGCGAGCAGGCGCGCGCCGCGGCTCTGGCCGGCGGGGGGCATGCCGAGGACCCGGACGCCGCACCCGCCGCCGGGCGCTCCCGATGATCGGCGTCGCCCTCGGCGTGCTCCTCGTCCTGCTGATGCTCAGCGTGTCGGTGGCGGCGACGCTCGCCGCGCTGGCGCTGTTCCTGGACGCGGTCTATTCGCCGTTCCCGCTTTACCAGGCCATCGGCGACGTCACCTGGACCGCCTCCGACAGCGCGCTGCTGATGACCGTGCCGCTGTTCGTGATGATGGGCGAGATCCTGGTGCGCACCGGCCTTGCGCGCGGCATGTACGAGGCGCTGGACGCCTGGCTCTCCTGGCTGCCCGGCGGGCTGCTCCACGCCAATATCGGCACCGCCACTTTCTTCTCCGCCACCAGCGGATCGAGCGTGGCCACCACGGCCACCATCGCCACCGTGGCCATGCCGCAGGCGCGCGCGCTGGGCTATGACGAGCGGCTGTTCGCAGGCTCGATCGCAGCGGGCGGCACGCTGGGGATCATGATCCCGCCGTCGATCAACCTGATCATCTACGGCTTCCTCACCAACACCTCGATCCCGCGGCTGTTCATGGCGGCGCTGGTTCCGGGACTGCTGCTGGCGGCGATGTTCATGGCGGGGACGGCGCTGCTGTGCTGGGCCAGGCCCGCGCTCGGCGGGCCGCGCCGCGTCCATGGCTGGCCGGCTCGCATCAGGGGTCTGCGCCACCTGGTGCCGGTGCTGGCGCTGTTCGGGCTGATCGTGGGCTCGATCTATGGCGGCTGGGCGACCCCCACCGAGGCAGCCTCGCTCGGCGTCATCGGCGCGCTGGCCGTGGCCGCGGCCGAGCGCCGGCTGAAGCCATCCGTGATCCTGGAGGCGCTGGAGGGGTCCGCGCGCACCACCGCCATGATCATGCTGATCGTGGTCGCCTCCTACTTCCTCAACTTCGTGCTGAGCTCGGCGGGTTTCACCCGCTCGGTCACCGGCTTCCTCGACGCCGCCGGGCTCGACGCCTATGGCACGCTGTTCCTGGTGATCGCGCTCTACATCGTGCTTGGC
>JAEWEX010000302.1 GCA_023389135.1 Pseudomonadota bacterium
GATCGATGGAGATGTCGCCCAGGCGCGGCGCATAGATCAGCCACAGCACGAAGCCCGCCGCCAGCACGCCGCCCGCCAGCGGCACCGCCCAGCGCAGCACCCGCACAAGCAGCGTATGCCGCGCGGCGCGCCGGAACTGTGCGGCGCGCAGCCCGGCCGGCCGCGCTCCATGGATGGCGATGTCGCTCACGGTTCAGTCATCCGCCGCCCGCAAGGCGCCCCCCGGACGCCGGCCTCAGGAATGGGAGAAGATGTCTTCGCCTTCAAATCCGGCAAGATCAAGAGCGGCGCGGATCGGCAGGAAGGCGAAGCACGCCTCCGCATAGGCCGTGCGCCCCTCGCGCGCCAGCAGCGCCTCCAGCTTCGCCTTCAGCGCATGCAGGTGCTGCACGTCGGAGGCGGCGTAGGCGAGCTGCGCGTCCGTCAGGTCGGCCGCGCCCCAGTCCGAGGACTGCTGCTGCTTGGAGATCTCGACGCCGAGCACCTCCCGGGTCAGGTCCTTGAGGCCGTGGCGGTCGGTGTAGGTGCGCACCAGCTTCGACGCGATCTTGGTGCACCACACCGGCTCCGGCATGAAGCCGAAGGTCTTGAACAGCACGCCGAGGTCGAACCGCGCATAGTGGAAGATCTTGACCACGTTGCGGTCGCGCAGCACGCGCACCAGGTTCGCCGGCTGCGGCTGCCCCGGCCGGATCTGGACCAGGTCGGCGGAGCCGTCGCCCGCCGCGATCTGCACCAGGCACAGCCGGTCGCGGTTGGGGTTGAGGCCCATGGTCTCGGTGTCGACCGCGATGGCGCCGGAGAAGGTCATGCCGTCGGGCAGGTCGCCGCGGTGGTATCGGATGGTCATGGCTCGCCTGCGGGTTGGCGTGGATCGGGAGCGCCGGTGGCGCGGAGCGGCGGCAGCGCGGAAGAGTTCGCCGACCACGCCGCAAGGCCCTGATCAATCGGAGGTTTCGCCGCCCGCCTGCCTTCCCTGTGTAACATTGCGGTTTCCGGCCTGCAAGGCGAGGCGGCGCGCCCCGCCTTGCGCCAGATCAATGAGCGCCGCGGGCGCGGGGTGCAGCATCCGGCCGTCCATCAAGGGAGGCCGCAATGCCCACGGAAACCGTCATCGTCCTCGTGCTGGTGATCAGCGCGTTCGCACTGTTCGGGGCCACGCTCGCCTGGGGATCGAACCTGACAGACAGCCGCCTGCGCACCCTGCGCCGCTAGGAGCTGCCGGCGGCGTCCGCCCGCGCGGGTTCCGCCGTGCGCCATGCGTCGCCGGTCCACAGCCGCACCTCGATGGTGGCGCGGCCGTGGCTGACGGTGATGCGGTTGTAGGCGTTGGGCTCGTCGCGCAGGCGGGTGGAGGTGGCCGATCCGGCCTGCGCCACCAGCAGCCGCGTGCCCGCCGCGCTTTCCGGCGCGGAGGGCAGGGCGGCCACCACCGTCTCGCCCGACACCACCGGCTTCACGAAGCGCGAATAGCCGCGATGCAGATGGCCCGCCAGCGCCAGCCCGACGCCGCGGCGCTCGAAGCTCGCCAGCGCCTCGTCCGCGCGCCCCACCAGCCGCTCGTCCGGCGACCAGGGCGGCGGCAGGAACGGATGATGGCCGAACACGATGCGGAACACCCCCTCGGGTGTGCCGTCGATCTCCCGCTCGATGCGGCGGATCTGGTCGCGGCTGATGCGGCCGTGGGACCAGTTCCACTCCGCCGCCCAGCGTCGGGCGGTGTTGAGGCCGAACACCGCGATCTCCTCGTCCCGCCACACCGGCTCCACCTCGGTGGACACGTAACGCCGGTACCGCCGGAACGGGTCGAGGAAGCGCTGGAGCAGCCGGTAGGGCGAGATGTCGTGATTGCCGGGAACGGCGACCCAGGGCGGCTCGATGCGCGACAGGAACGCCCTGGCGGCGGCGAATTCCTTCCGCCGGGCCCGCATGGTGAAGTCGCCGGTGATGACCGCGAGGTCGAACCCGCCGCCATTCAGCTCGTGCACCAGCGCCTCGGCGACGCCTTCGTCGACCCGGCCGAAATGCAGGTCCGAGATGTGCGCGATCCGCCTCATTGCGGCGTCGTTCCGGTGTGCGGCACGATCACCTTCAGCGCCTGCGGCCGGATGCGGTAGCGCAGCGGCGGCTCCAGCATCAGCACCTCGCCGTCGTTCATGACCCTCAGCCGCCGCCGCGCGGCGATCACCAGCCGGCGCACACGGTGGCGCTCCAGTCCCGGCGCCTCGCGCCAGCGCCCCAGCGCCATGCCCATGCCGAGCCGGGCGATGCGCAGCACGCCGAGGTTGTGGGCGATGTAGAGCGTCATGCGGCCGCCGTCGAGGCGCGATCGCGTGAGCACGCGCCCGAACCCCTCGTCGAAATCATTGTGGACCACCGCCAGCGCCCGCGCCGTCACCCGGCTGCGGCCCCGCTCGGTCTCGATGATCATCCTGAGCGGCGGATAGCGGCTGAAGCCGCGGATGCCGGCGACCCCGATCCGCCACCATTGCGACCAGGTGGTGCCGCCGCGGCTGCGCTCGCGCATCCGCGCCGCCCGCGACGGCGCGCCGAGGATCGACGTGATCAGGAAGGCGTGGCCGTTGACGTCGCCGACGTCGATCGCGCTTGTGTGCCCCGCGGCGATGGCGTCGACCGCGGCGCCGAGGTCCAGCGGGACGCCGAGGTCGCGGGCCAGCATGTTCATGGTGCCGAGCGGCACGATGCCCAGCGCGGTTCCTGTCCCCGTCAGCGCCTGCGCGGCGCAGGCGATGGTGCCGTCGCCGCCTGCCGCGACCACCACGTCCGCGCCCGACCGCGCCGCGGCGGTCATCGCCGACCGCAGGCCGCCGCTATCGGTGGCGGTGAGCTCGACCCGGCGCCCGGCGGCGGACAGTCGCGCGGCGATGGCGTCGCCTGCGTCCGGGCGGCCGGACGCGCTGCCGGCGCTGGCATTGA
>JAEWEX010000350.1 GCA_023389135.1 Pseudomonadota bacterium
CTGACGCATCCGACGCCGGGCCAAGCGCCCGGCGTTTTCACATGTGGCGGCGGTCACGTTGCCGTGCGACCGTGGCGAACCGGCGTATTTGCGTCATAATCCCCGCATCGGATCGGCCCATTCTGATCTCGGAGGATTGATCTCCTTATGGTGCGGAAATTGTTGTGCGGCGGCCTTGCGGTGCTGCTGATGACGGCCGGGATGTCCATGGCGCAGCAGGCGCCCGTTTCCCCCTCGCCCGAGACGCCTGCGCTGCAGGCCCCGTCGAGCCCGCCGCCGGCGGTGAGTGCGCCCGCACCCGAAGCGCCAGCCGCCGCGCCGGAGCCCCAGACGCAGGATGCGCCCGCCGCGGCGACGCCGGGCGAGACGCCGGCCAATGCGTCCGGGGTGGCGGCGGCCGAGGACGGCCCGCCCTGGCGCCACGGCCTGTCGCTGCTCGGCGAGCTCAAATACCCGGAGGGCTTCCCGCATTTCGACTACGTCAATCCGGACGCGCCCAAAGGGGGCCTCGTGCGGATGTCCGCCTTCGGCACCTTCGACAGTTTCAACCCGTTCATCACGCGCGGCAACGCCGCCGCCGGCGTCACGCTGATCTACGACAACCTGATGTCGTCGGCCTATGACGAGGCGTCCAGCGAATACGGCCTGCTCGCCTCGGCCGTGCGCTATCCGGAGGATTTCGCGTGGGTGACCTACCGGCTCAGGCCGGAGGCGCGCTGGCATGACGGCCGCCCCGTCACCGCCGCCGACGTGATCTGGTCGTTCGACACCCTGAAGCGGGTCAGCCCGTTCTTCAACCGTTACTACCGCAATGTCACCGCAGCCCGGGAGACGGCGCCGGGCGAGGTGACCTTCACCTTCGACGGCCCCGGCAACCGCGAGCTTCCGCAGATCGTGGGCCAGCTTCCGGTGCTGCCGAAGCACTGGTGGGAGGGGACCGACGCGCAGGGCCGGCAGCGCGACTTCTCCGCCGGCGCGCTGGAGCCGCCTCTCGGGTCGGGACCTTACAGGATCAAGAGCTTCACAGCCGCCCGCACCGTGTCGCTGGAGCGCGTGCCCGACTACTGGGGCGCGGACCTGCCGGTCAACCGCGGCAAGAACAACTTCGACGAGATCCGCTTCGAGTATTTCCGCGACCAGACCGTGGCGCTGGAGGCGTTCAAGGCGGACCAGTACGACTTCCGCCTGGAGAACTCGGCCAAGGAGTGGGCGACAGCCTACGAGTTCCCGGCCGCGAAGGAGGGCAAGGTCAAGCTGGAGACCTTCGCGGACGGCGGCTCCGGTCTGATGCAGGCCTTCGTCATGAACCTGCGGCGCGAGAAGTTCGCCGACGTGCGGGTCCGCAAGGCGCTGAACCTCGCCTTCGACTTCGAGAGCATGAACCGCACGCTGTTCTACGACCAGTACGAGCGCATCGACAGCTTCTTCTACGGCACCGACCTCGCCGCCTCCGGCCTGCCCGTGGGGCTGGAGCTTGAGGCGCTGGAGCCGCTGCGCGCCGAGGTGCCCGGGGAGGTCTTCACCACCGAGTTCACCAATCCCGGCGCCGATCCGGAGCGCCGCCGCGAGCATCTTCGCGAGGCCACCGCACTGCTCGCGGAGGCCGGCTGGACCATCCGCACGGAGGCCAATCCCGACGAGCCGCCGTCGCTGTGGACCCGGGCGCTGTCCACCATCGGGCTCGCGCAGATCCCCACCCGGCAGGTGCTGCGCAACGCACGCGGCGAGCCCTTCACCATCGAGTTCCTGGTGGTGCAGCCCAATTTCGAGCGCGTCGTGCTGTTCTATCGCGAGCAGCTCGACCGGCTCGGCATCGAGGTGTCGGTCCGCGTGGTGGACGACACCCAGTACATCAACCGCGTGCGGGAACGCGACTTCGACATGATCACCTCGTCCTGGGCGCAGTCGCTGTCGCCGGGCAACGAGCAGCGCGATTTCTGGGGCTCCGACGCCGCCGACGAGCCGGGCTCGCGCAACTATGCCGGCATCAAGGATCCGGCCGTGGACAAGCTCATCGACCGGGTGATCTTCGCCACCGACCGCGACGCCCTGGTGGCCGCGACCCATGCGCTCGACCGCGTGCTGCTGTGGAACTACTACGTGATCCCGCAATGGTCGATCACGGTGGACCGCACCGCGCGCTGGGACCGCTTCGCCCATCCGGACGCCATGCCCGAGCGCGGGGCGCTGTTCCCCATGGTATGGTGGCGCGCCGAGGACGGGGCGGCGCCGCCGCCTCCGCCGGCGCCGGATGCAGCGGACGGGGCCGCGCGATGATCTCCGTGTTCCCCATCGACCGCCGCCGCTTCCTGGGCCTCGCAGCCGGCGCCGCCTCGCTGCTGGCCTCCGGCCCGCTGAGGGCGCAGGACAACCCGCCCGCATCCGTCAACGACCTCGGCCTGCCCGACGAGACGGGTCCGGCGGGCCCGCTGTTCGGCGAGGAGCGCCACGGGCTGTCGGCCTTCGGCGACCTCAAATATCCGCCGGACTTCGCCCATTTCGCCTATGTCCGGCCCGACGCTCCCAAGGGCGGGACGCTGTCCCAGGTCGGCCCGAGCATCCTCTACAACCAGAACTTCAACACCTTCAATTCGCTGAACACCTATGTGCTGCGCGGCGACGGCGCGCAGGGCATGCAGAACACCTTCGCCACCCTGATGGTCACGGCCCAGGACGAGCCCGATTCCATCTACGGGCTGGTCGCGCAGTCCGTGGCCGTCTCCGAGGACGGCCTGGTCTACCGCTTCCGCCTGCGGCCGGAGGCCACCTTCCACGACGGGACGCCCATCACCGCCAACGACGTCGCGGTGTCGATCACGCTGCTGGAGGAGAAGGGCCACCCTCTGGTCGCGCAGCAGTTGCGCTGGGTCGAGGGCGCGGCCGTGGAGGAGGAGGGCGCCATCACGGTGCGCTTCCGTCCCGGCCGGCCCCGGGACCTGCCGCTGCTGGTGGCGGGGCTGCCGATCTTCTCGGCCGCCTATTACGCCGAGCGCGACTTCACAGCCTCCACGCTGGAGGCGCCGCTGGGGTCCGGCCCCTACCGGGTCGGGCGCTTCGAGGTCGGCCGCTTCATCGAGTACGAGCGCGTCGCCGACTGGTGGGGCGCGGAGCTGCCGGTCTGCCGCGGCCAGTGGAACTTCGACCGCATCCGCTACGAGTATTTCCGCGACCGCGACGTCGCCTTCGAGGCGTTCAAGAGCGGCGCGTATCTGTTCCGCGAGGAGTTCACCTCGCGCCAGTGGGCGCGCGGCTACGACTTCCCCGCGGTGCGCGACAAGCGCATCGTGCGCGACGAGATCCCCGACGGCTCGCCCTCCGGCGCCCAGGGCTGGTTCTTCAACGTCCGCCGCCAGAAGTTCCAGGACCGCCGGGTCCGCCAGGCGCTGGAACTGGCCTTCGACTTCGAGTGGATCAACGCCAACCTGATGTTCGACAGCTACCAGCGCACGGCGTCGTTCTTCGAGAACTCGCCGCTCAAGGCCGAGGGCGAGCCGTCGCCGGAGGAGCTGGCGCTGCTGGAGCCGCACCGCGCGCGGCTGCCGGCGGAGGTGTTCGGCCGCGCCGTGGAGCCGCCGTCCTCCGACGGCTCCGGCCGCGACCGGCGTCACCTGCTGCGGGCCCAGGAGCTGCTGGGGGAAGCCGGCTGGTCCATCCGCAACGAGGTCGACGAGAGCGTCGAGTTCGGCTTCATGGACCGTTTGATGATGACCATCGGCCTCAAGGAGCAGCCGACCCGGCGCGTGCTGAGGAACGCCAACGGCCAGACGCTGACCATCGAGTTCCTGGACTTCGAGCCGGGGCTGGAGCCCCACACCATGGCGTTCATCCAGAACCTCAACCGGCTGGGCATCGAGGCGTCGATCCGGCGGGTCGATCCGGCGCAGTACCAGGCGCGGCTCAACGAGTTCGACTTCGACATCACCTCGCGCCGCTACAACATGTCCATGACGCCGGGCGAATCGCTCCAGCTGGTGTTCGGCTCGGAATCGGCCAACACCAAGGGATCGCGCAACCTGTCCGGCATTGCCGACCCGGCCATCGACGCGCTGATCGATATCGCCATCAACGCCGAGACCCGCGAGACGCTGGTCACCGCCTGCCGGGCGCTGGACCGCGTCATCCGCGCCGGCCATTACTGGGTGCCGGCATGGTACAAGGGGTCGCACTGGCTGGCGTTCTGGGATGCCTACGACCGTCCCGACACCAAGCCGCAATATGGCCGCGGCGTCATGGAGACGTGGTGGTGGAACCCGGATAAGGCCTCGCGCACGGGCGTGACAGGCTGACGCCGATGCGCTACCGCGGACGGAGGCGTCGCGCCGCATCGCGTCGCCGGCCGGCGATCCGGCTGAACGCGCATGGCCCCAAGACGTTGACGGCAGGATCGCCCCGGTCCTGATCCAGGAGAACCTCGACACCGTGCTCGCCTATATCGTCCGACGCGTGCTGCTGATGATCCCGACCATCCTCGGGATCATGCTGATATCGTTCGTCATCATCCAGTTTGCGCCGGGCGGGCCCATCGAGCGCATCCTGGCGCAGCTGTCGGGAACCGACGTCTCGGCCACGGCGCGGTTCTCCGGATCCAGCGGCGGCGACATGGCGCCGACGCCGGGCGCCCCCGGGGTCGGATCGGCCAACGAGGTCACGTCCCGCTACCGTGGTGCACAGGGCCTTGACCCGGAATTCGTCCTCGAGCTGGAGCGGCAGTTCGGCTTCGACAGGCCGGCCCACGAGCGCTTCCTCAAGATGATCTGGGACTATGCCCGCTTCGATTTCGGGCGCAGCTACTTCCGCGACGTCTCCGTGGTCGATCTCATCATCGAGAAGCTGCCGGTCTCGATCTCGCTGGGACTGTGGATGACGCTGCTGTCCTATGCCATCTCGATCCCGCTCGGCATCGCCAAGGCCATGCGCGACGGCTCGCGCTTCGACGCCTGGACGTCCGGCGTCATCGTGGTCGGCTACGCCATCCCCGGCTTCCTGTTCGCGATCCTGCTCATCGTGCTGTTCGCCGGCGGCTCGTTCCTGCAGATATTCCCGTTGCGCGGCCTCACATCCGACAACTGGGACCAGCTGTCGCTCGCCGGCAAGGTGATCGACTATTTCTGGCATCTGGCGCTGCCGCTGGCCGCGCTGGCGCTGGGCGCCTTCGCCACCACGACGCTCCTGACCAAGAACTCCTTCCTGGAGGAGATCCGCAAGCAGTACGTCCAGACCGCGCGCATGAAGGGGCTGACCGAGCGCAAGGTGCTCTACGGCCACGTCTTCCGCAACGCCATGCTGATCGTGGTCGCGGGCTTCCCCGGCGCGTTCATCTCCGCGTTCTTCGCCGGCTCGCTGCTGATCGAGACCATATTCTCGCTGGACGGGCTGGGCCTGCTGTCGTTCGAGAGCATCGTCAACCGCGACTATCCGGTGGTGTTCGCCAACCTCTACATCTTCGGCCTGCTCGGCCTCGTCGTCGGCCTGATCTCGGACCTGACCTACACCTGGATCGATCCCAGGATCGACTTCGAGAGCCGGGAGGTCTGACATGGACCAGGTCGTGCTCCCGTCGCCTGCCACGGAGCCGAAGCCGGTCGAGCCGGCGGCGCCCGCGCCGCCGCGCCGCGGGCGGTTCTCGCTGTCGCCGCTCAACCGCCGCCGCTGGCAGACCTTCAAGGCGAACCGCCGGGGCTACTGGTCGTTCTGGATCTTCCTGGTGCTGTTCGTGGCGAGCCTGTTCGCCGAGGTCATCGCCAACGACAAGCCCATCGTGGTATCCTACGACGGCGCGATCTACCTGCCGTTCCTGGTGCCCTATCCGGAGACCGCCTTCGGCGGCGACTTCGAGACCGAGACCGACTATCGCGATCCCTATGTCCAGGACCTCATCGAGGAGAAGGGCGGCTGGATCCTGTGGCCGCCGGTGCGCTTCAGCTACCGCACCATCAACCTCAACCTGCCGGTGCCGGCCCCCGCGCCGCCGACCTGGACGCTGACCGACGCGGAATGCGCAGCCGCCGCCGCCAAGCGTGGCGGAACCGACTGCGGCGACCTCGAAACCAACTGGCTCGGCACCGACGACCAGGGCCGCGACGTGGTCGCGCGCATCATCTACGGCTTCCGGCTCTCGGTGCTGTTCGGGCTGACGCTGACCATCCTGTCC
>JAEWEX010000376.1 GCA_023389135.1 Pseudomonadota bacterium
GTCGAGGTGCATGGGCCCCGGTCTAGCGCGCATCGCTCACGCCCTGCCGAACACCCGGCGGAAGATCGTGTCCACCTGCCTGAAGTGATAGGCGAGGTCGAACAGCGCCTCGAGTTCATCCGGATTCAGAAAGGCAGCGATCTCGGCGTCGGCCTTGAGAAGACTCAGGAAATCGCCCTCCCCGCGCCACACCGGCATGGCGTTGCGCTGCACCAGCCGGTAGGCGTCCTCGCGGCTCGCCCCCTTCTGGGTCAGCGCCAGCAGCACGCGCTGGGAATGGACCAGCCCGCCCAGCAGGTCGAGGTTGCGCTGCATGCGCTCGGGATAGACCAGCAGCTTCTCCACCACCCCCGCCAGGCGGTGCAGCGCGAAGTCGAGCGTCACCGTGGCGTCGGGACCGATCATGCGCTCCACCGAGGAGTGCGAGATGTCGCGCTCGTGCCACAGGGCGACGTTCTCCATGGCCGGCAGCGCATAGGCGCGCACCATGCGGGCAAGCCCGGTCAGGTTCTCCGTCAGCACCGGGTTGCGCTTGTGGGGCATGGCGGACGAGCCCTTCTGCCCCTCGGAGAAATACTCCTCCGCCTCCAGCACCTCGGTGCGCTGCATGTGCCGGATCTCGACGGCCAGCCGCTCCACCGACGACGCCACCACCGCCAGCGCCGCGAAATAGGCCGCGTGGCGGTCGCGGGGGATCACCTGCGTCGACACGGGCTCGGGCCTGAGGCCCATCTTCGCCGCGACATGCTCCTCCACCGCCGGGTCGATGTTGGCGAAGGTGCCCACCGCGCCGGAGATCGCGCAGGTCGCCACCTCCTCGCGCGCCGCGACCAGCCGCGCCCGGGCGCGCTGGAACTCGGCATGGGCCTGCGCCATCTTGAGCCCGAACGTCACCGGCTCGGCATGGATGCCGTGGCTGCGGCCGATGGCCGGCGTCAGCTTGTGCTCGAACGCCCGCGTCTCCAGCGCCGCCAGCAGCCGGTCCACGCCGGCGATCAGCAGGTCCGCCGCCCGGGTGAGCTGGACGTTGAGGCAGGTGTCCAGCACGTCCGACGAGGTCATGCCCTGATGGACGAAGCGCGACGCCGGGCCCACGAACTCCGCCAGATGCGTCAGGAAGGCGATGACGTCGTGCTTGGTCTCGCGCTCGATCTCGTCGATGCGGTCGATGTCGAAGGTCGCCGCCCCGCCCTTCTCCCGGATCGTCCTGGCCGCCTCCTGAGGGATGACGCCGAGTTCCGCCAGCGCGTCGCAGGCATGGGCCTCGATCTCGAACCAGATGCGGAACCGCGTCTCCGGCGACCAGATCGCGACCATCTCGGGGCGGGAGTAGCGGGGGATCATCGTCTCGAATTCCTCTTGCCTGAAATTTCCTTCTCCCCCGGGGAGAAGGTGGCGGCGAAGCCGCCGGATGAGGGGCAGGCCGTCAATCTGCTCGCGCCGTCATCCCGGCCGGAGCGCAGCGCAGAGCCGGGATCAGGGACCGCCGTCCGCGCCTGCACATTGCGTGTTCCTGGATCCCGGATCGGCCTTCGGCCGGCCGGGATGACAGCGTCGCCCCCTATATCTCCAACGCCACCGCCGCGCGGCGGATGGCGCCGATGGCCTCGCCATAGCGCTCCGCCCCCGCGCCGTAGACCGCCGAGCCAGCCACCAGCACGTTGGCGCCGGCGTCGACGCAGGCCCGCGCCGTGTCCACCGTGACGCCGCCGTCGATCACGATGTCCGCCGGCCGGCCGTCCAGCCGGTCGCGGATCTGCCGGATCTTCGGCACCGCGGAGTGAATGAACTTCTGCCCGCCGAAGCCGGGATTGACCGTCATCACCAGCACCAGGTCGACGTCGCCCAGCACGGGGAAGATCGCCTCCGCCGGCGTGCCGGGATTGAGCGCCACGCCGGCGCGCACGCCGAGCGCGCGGATCGCCTGGATCGAGCGGTGGATGTGCGGCCCGGCCTCCACATGCACCGTGATGGCGTCCGCCCCCGCCTTCGCGAAGCCTTCGAGATAGGGGTCGGCCGGCGCGATCATCAGGTGGACGTCGAGCGGCTTGCGGGTATGCGGCCGGATCGCCTTCACCACCTCGGCGCCGAAGGAGATGTTGGGCACGAAATGCCCGTCCATGACGTCCACATGGATCCAGTCGGCGCCGGCCTCATCGACGGCGCGCACCTCCTCGCCGAAGCGCGCGAAATCGGCCGCGAGAATGGAGGGGGCGATCAGGACGCTGCGGGACATGGGCGGGCTCCGGAGGATGGACCGGCGCTTAGCATGGCGGCGGGAGCGGAGTCACGCGGGCAGCCCTCCGGACTGGAAATCCGGACATGAATGTCCGATAGTCCGCCGATCTGAGGTGCATGGACAAGCGTGATCGCTTCATCGCCGAGCTTCGCGGGGCCGCAAGGGCGCGGGGGTTGCCGTTCCGGGTCGTGAAGGCTCGCGGCAAGGGCGGCCATGCGCTCGTGTGGGTCGGCAACCTTGTGTCCACCCTGCCGAGTCGCGAGATAGACCCGAAGACCGCCGCGAAAATCAGGAAGGCCCTGCGCCTCGACGAGGGAAGCCGATGAAGACGTTCAGCTATCGGGCGGCACTGGAGCCGGGCGAGGCCCACGGCGTGGTTGTGGTCACCTTCCCCGACGTTCCGGAGGCCATATCCGAGGGCAGGGGCGACGCGGAAGCGCTGCGCCAGGCGGAGGAAGCTCTGGGGCTGGCGCTGCTGAGCTACCCGGCACGGAACCTGCCGCTGCCCGAACCGGCCAGCGTCGCAGGACCGTATGTGACGATCACGCCGGACATTGCCGCCAAGCTCGCCGTGATCGAGGCCTTCGCGGCCTCCGGCCTGAGCAAGGCCGAACTCGGCCGCCGCATCGGCCGCGACGAGCGCGAGGTGCGGCGCATCCTCGACCCGATGCATGCCACCAGGCTTCCGGCCCTGACCGCCACCCTCGCCGCCCTCGGCCGCCGCCTCGTGATCGGCGTCGAGGACCTTTCGCCCGCCGCCTGACGCCCTACTCCTCGCCGTCCCGCGTCAGCACGGTGCGGCCGCGGCGCTCGTCCTTGCGGCGGGGGCCGGCGGCCAGCGCGGCGACGACGCCGTGCAGCGTGCGGATGTCCTGCCGGGTCAGGCTCATGCGCTGGAAGATCGCGCGCAGGTTGAGGGTCATCACCGTGCGCTTGGTGGGCGGGTGGAAGAAGCCGGCCTCGTCCAGATCCTGCTCCAGATGGGCGAAGAACGCCGTCAGCTCCGCCTTGTTGGCCTGCGGCGACTTCTGCGGCGTCTCGAACGGCAGCGGCGCGCCGGCGCCGCGGATCCATTCGTAGCCCACCAGCAGGACCGCCTGGGCGAGATTGACGCTGGCGAAGGCCGGGTTGACCGGAAAGGTCAGGATGCGGTCGGCCAGCGCCACCTCCTCGTTGTGCAGCCCGGTGCGCTCCCGGCCGAACATGACGCCGGCCGTCATGCCGGCGTCCATGGCGGCGCGGACATGGGCGAGCGCCGCCTCCGGCGCGTCCACGGGCTTGGCCTGGCCGCGCTCGCGGGCGGTGGAGGCGACCACGAAGGCGAGGTCGGCCACCGCCTCCTCCACCGTCGCGAACACCCGCGCGGCCTCCAGGATGTGGACGGCGCCGGCGGCGAAGCTGGTGGCCGTGTCGTTGGGGAAGGGCTCGCGCGGCGCGACGATGCGGAGGTCGTCGAGGCCGAAATTCGCCATGGCGCGCGCGGCGGCGCCGATGTTCTGGGGAAGCTGCGGGCCGACCAGCACCACGGCGGGCCCGCCCGAGAGCGGAGTGCGCGACCTGTCGGTTCCCGCCATGGGTTGGTCCGCCGGCGCCGCGGGGCGCCGCCCTCCTCAGCTCATCTCGACCGGGTCGTCCTGCTCGCCGGCGTCGGGCACCACGAGGTCCACCTTGACGCGCAGCCCATCGGGCTCGAAGGCCGGCTCGATGCGCCCGCGCAGCTGGCGCACCAGCAGCCGTTCCACCAGCCGCGAGCCGAACCCGGTCCGCGACGGCGCCACCACCGCCGGCCCGCCCCGCTCCAGCCACTCCAGCCGCAGCGCCTGCTCGCCATCGAGCTGATGGGCTTCCCACGTCACGCTGAGCCGCCCCGCGGGGGTGGACAGCGCGCCGTATTTCGCGGCGTTGGTGACAAGCTCGTGGATCACCATTCCGAAGGCCACCGCGGTCGCCGGCGGCAGCGTGATCTCCGGCCCGTCCAGCGTCACCTGCGCGGTGCTGAAATAGGGCTCCAGCTCCCGCGTCAGGATCGCCCCCAGCGTCGCGCCGCGCCAGTCGGTGGCCACCAGCAGCGAATGGGTGCCGCCCAGCGATGCGATGCGCCGCCCGATGGTTTCCTTCAGCCGGTCGAGCCCGTCCTGCCCGCCCATGGACAGGTTGACCACCGCCCCCACCGTGGCGATGGCGTTCTTCACCCGGTGCTGCAGCTCGCGCACCACCAGCTCCAGGTGCCGTTCGGTGTCGCGGCGGCGGCCGATCTCGCGGCGCAGCGCCACCTCGCTCATGACCACCTGGGCGAGCGTGCGCACCGTCTCGACGTCGTCGTCGGTCCACGGCCGCGGCTTGACGTCGATGGCGCAGATCGAGCCCAGGATCTCGCCCCTGTCGGTCACCAGCGGCGCGCCGAGATAGGCCCGCGCGCCGAGCTGCGTCACGGCCAGGTGCTCGCATGTCATGGGGTGCGCGGTCAGGTCCTCGATCACCAGCGGCTCCGTGGACAGGAGCACGTTCTCGCACAGCGCGTAGTCCAGCGGCGTCTGGCGCGCGGTGGCCACCGGCTCCGGCAGGCCGACCTGGCTCTTGTAGAACTGCCGCGCCGCATCGATCAGCGTCACCGTCGAGATCGGCGCGCGCGTCAGCCGCGACACCAGCCGCGTCAGCCGGTCGAAGCGCTCCTCCGGCTCGCTGTCCAGCAGGCCGGTCGCAACCAGCGCCGCGATGCGGGCGGGATCGGTGAGATTGGCGGGCGACGTCACGCGGGGATCGGCCTCGAAAGCGGGGAATCTCAGTCGGCGGGTGTGCGGAGGCCCTAGATAGCGGGTTTGGAATGGGTGCGCCACATGAGGCCGGTGCAGTCCGGCGGGCCAGCCGCAGCCCCTTGCCTTCGCTCCGCCGCCATGGATTGCTGGTCCTCCGCCCCCGGGAACCGTCCGCCATGCCGCTGGAACACTGGCTCGCCTTCGCCGCCGCCTCCGCGGTGCTGCTGGCGATCCCCGGCCCCACCATCCTGCTGGTCGTCACCTATTCGCTGGCCCATGGCCGCCGCGCGGGTCTCGCCACCGTTGCGGGCGTGGCGCTGGGCGACTTCACCGCCATGACCGCCTCCATGCTCGGCATCGGCGCGGTGCTGGCGGCCTCCGCGGTCCTGTTCACCGCGCTGAAATGGGCGGGCGCGGCCTATCTGGTCTGGCTCGGCGTGAAGCTGTGGCGCGCGCCGGTCGCGGCGCCGGGCGAGGTCGCGGACGCCGCGGTCGCGGATGCCGGGCCGCGCCGCATCTTCCTGCACTGCTGGCTGGTCACGGCGCTCAACCCCAAGGGCATCGTGTTCTTCGTGGCGTTCCTGCCGCA
>JAEWEX010000455.1 GCA_023389135.1 Pseudomonadota bacterium
CGGCGCGCTGGTCAGCGAGCCGCGCTACCTGCCGCCGCAGCTGCGCTTCACGCCGATCATGGAGGAGCCGCTGGTGCTGATCGCGCCCGCGGACGCCCAGGGCGACGACGCCGACGAGTTCCTGACCACCCACCCCTATGTCAGCCTCAACCGCGGCGACTGGGGCGGGCGCATGATCGAGGAGTATCTGGCGGGCCGCGGCATCACGCTCCGGCCGGTGCTGGAGTTCGACAGCTTCGAGGCCGTCATCATGACCGTGCAGCGCGGCGTCGGCGTGTCGATCCTGCACCAGGGCTGCACCGACCATCCGCTGCGCGCCATGATCCGCCGCATCCCGCTGGGCGACGCGCCGCTGACGCGCCGGCTCGGCCTGCTGTGCCGGCCGACGGGCCAGCGCGTGGTGGTGCTGGATGCGCTGGTGCGCGAGCTGCAGCGCATGACCGCCGAGCAGCCGCACATCTGGCTGCCGCTGCGCGCCGCCGCCGAGCCGCCCGAGCCGGCGCCGCAGGGCGCGGCCTGAGGCCCCTGCCCGCGCCGCCCGCGCTCAGTTCGTCCGGCGGCGCCTGATCTCCTCGATGGTGATGGCGTTGTCGCGCTCGCCGTCGCCATTGGCCTCGCAGGCGACGAGGGTGTCCATCAGCACCCGGCCGAGCGGCAGGTCCTGGCCGCGGCGCGCCGCCTCGTCCACCATGACGCGCACGTCCTTGAGGTGCTGCGACACCTTGCTGATGGGCGAGAAGTCGCCCGTGACCATCTTGGGGCCCTTGACGTCCATGACCTGCGAGTAGGCCGCCGACTGGCGCGCCACCGACAGGAAGGTCGCCTTGTCGAGCCCCAGCGTCTCGGCGAACACCAGGCCCTCGGCCACCGCCATGCGGTTGATGCCCAGGATCAGGTTGACGGCGAGCTTGGTCAGGGTGCCGGAGCCGGCCGGGCCCGTGATCTCGTAGCGCGGATAGATCACGCGCAGCACGTCATCCACCGCCGCGATCGCCGCCGGGTCGCCGCCCATGAGGCCGAAGCCGTCGCCCTCCAGCACCTGCTTGCTGGCGCCCGAGACCGGCGCGTCGATCAGCGTGACGCCGCGCGCCGACACGCGCTCCGCCAGTGCGGCGATGCGGTCGGGCTCGCAGGTGGTGGTGCACAGCACCGTGGTGGCCCGGCCGGCGGCGGCCGCGGCGACGCCGTCCGGCCCCTCCGTGACCTGCTCCACCTGGCCCATGGTCATGACCGCGAGGATCACGGTGGGGGCGGCCTTCGCCACCTCCGCGACCGAGCCCGCGGCCTCCCCGCCCATGGCCTCCAGATCGGCCCGGCGTTCCGCGGAAACGTCGAACCCGACGACCCGGTGGCCGGCATCCAGCAGCCGCCGCGCCATGGCCTGTCCCATGAGGCCGATCCCGACCAGTCCTACCGTCTCGGCCATGGTGCATTCCTCCCTGTTGTGCGTGCCTGCGCCATGGGTAGCCGCGCCGGAGGCCAACGCGTTAGCAAAATGACTTGATGTTTTGAATCAACGGGATTGCTGGAGCGCCGCCCGCGAACCGCCGTCGCGCTCCGGCGTCACGAACATCCGTCGCCCTCCGGCTTGACCGGAGGGCCCGGCTTTCGGCGGCGGCGGCAAGGAAAGCTGGGTGCTCCGGTCAAGCCGGAGCATGACGGTGGTATCGCGGCTTTCCCTGCCCCAAGCCTCCGTCGCCCTCCGGCTTGACCGGAGGGCCCGGCTTTTCCGGGTCGGGAGGCAAGGAAGCTGGGTGCTCCGGTCGAGCCGGAGCATGACAGTGTTATCGCGGCTTTCCCGGCACGCCCCACAGCCTCCGTCGCCCTCCGGCTTGACCGGAGGGCCCGGCTTTTCCCGCCGGGCAAGGAAGCTGGGTGCTCCGGTCGAGCCGGAGCATGACGGTGGTATCGCGGCTTTCCCGGCATGCCTCCAAGCCTCCGTCGCCCTCCGGCTTGGCCGGAGGGCCCAGCTTTTCCGGTCGGGAGGCAAGTAAGCTGGGTGCTCCGGACGAGCCGGAGCATGACGGTGGTATCGCGGCTTTCCCCGCCCCACAGCCTCCGTCGCCCTTTGGCTTGGCCGGAGGCCCCAGCTTTCGGCGGCGGCGGCAAGGAAAGCTGGGTGCTCCGGTCAAGCCGGAGCATGACGGCGTTATCGCGGGCATGACGGCGCCGCCTCATTCTCGCAAAAACGCCAGCAGCGCGGCCAGGGTCTCGGCGGGGCGCTCCTCCTGGAGGGTGTGGCCGCAGTCGATGGCGTGGCCGGAGACGCTCACGGCCTTTTCGCGCCAGGTCGCCGGCACGTCGTAGAGCCGACCCACGGCGCCCTGCGCGCCCCACAGCGCCAGCAGCGGCGCGGCGAGCTTCCTGCCGGCGTCGGCGGCGTCGTGCTCCAGGTCGACGGTCGCCGCCGCGCGATAGTCCTCGCAGATGGCGTGGATGGCGCCGGGCCGCGTGTAGCAGCGCAGGTAGTCGGCGAACACGTCCGGATCCACCGAGCCCGGCGTCCGCGACTGGCCCTCCACATGGTGGCGCAGGAAATATTCCGGATCGGCGGAGATCAGCCGCTCCGGCAGGTCGAACGGCTGGATCAGGAAGAACCACCAGAAATAGGCGCAGGCGAAGGCCGCGTCGGTGCGGGCGTACATGGTGGCGGTGGGGGCGATGTCCAGCACCGCCAGCCGCTCGACGCGGTCGGGATGGTCCAGCGCCATGCGGTGCGCCACACGGCCGCCCCGGTCGTGGCCCACCACCGCGAAGCGGTCGAAGCCCAGCGCCGACATCACCTCGACCTGGTCCTGCGCCATGGCGCGCTTGGCGTATCCCTCATGGCGCGGACCGCTGGCGGGACGGCCGCTGTCGCCATAGCCGCGCAGGTCGGCGGCGACCACCGTGAAGCCTGCCTCCACGAGCCCGGGCGCGACCCGGCGCCAGGTCAGCCCGTTCTGGGGATGGCCGTGGAGCAGCAGCACCGGCGGGCCCTCCCCCGCCCGGCGCAGGTGTATCGCCGCGCCGGATGTCTCGACGATCTCGGCCGTGAAGCCCGGCATCAGCCCTGTCGTCATGTCGCCCCCTCCCCGCCGGCCCCGCCCGGCCGGCTGCGGCCACGGTCGCCCCGCGGCGGCGGCGACGCAAGCGCGCAGACCCCGGGGGGCGCCAAAGCGCTGGCGGGCCGCGTCCTGGCGCGATAGCCTGACCCGGGGAGCAACGCAGTGCGGGAACGGGATTCGGGGCCGGGGTGAAATCCAGAACGGCGAGGCTGCTCGGCCATGCGCTGCCGGCGGGGATGTTGTGCCTGCCGCCGCCGGAGGCGACGGGCCAGATCCTGATCGACAGCGGAACCTTCGTGGTGGACGACGCCGGCGACCTGGGCGCAGACACGGTGCTGGTGGACGACGGCGCCGGCGAGGACGCGACCCTGAGGATCGAACCCGGCGTCGCGGTCGGCAACGGGATCGAGCTCACCCGGGGCGGCACGCTGGACAATGCCGGCGCGATTTCCCGCAGCGAGGCGGGCGTGCGGGCGCTGGATTTCGGCACGGTGTTCAACCGCGCCGGCGGCTCCATCACCTCCCAGGACTCGGACGGCGTCTATTTCGGCTATGCCGGAACGCTGGTGAACGAGGCCGGCGCCACCATCTCCGGCGTCAACGGCGTCTATGCCGACTGGCTGGATGCCGGCGTGGTGGACATCACCAACCGCGGCGTCATCACGGGCACGACCGGCATCGGCGTCGACATGGAGAACGGCGGCGCGCTGGGCAATTTCGACGGCGGCACGATCACCGGCGTCGGCACCGGCGCGCTGGTGTGGGGCGGCACCGTCGTGAACGACGGCGCGGGCAGCCGCATCTCCGCGACCGACGCCACGGACGGCATCGGGATCGAGATGGCGATGTCCGGGTCGGTCACCAACAGCAATGGAGCGGCCATCCAGGGCGGGCTCTACGGCGTGGCGATGTTCGAGGGCGGCACGGTCGTCAACAGCGGCGGCGCCACCATCGCGGGCAGCGTCGGCGAGGGCATCTACGCCACCGGCGGCGCGGCGCACATCACCAACACCGGCGACGGCAGCGCGATCTCCGGCCTGTGGGGCGTCTACACCACGGACGCCGGGGCCACCGTGATCAACACGGACGGCGCGACAATCACGGGCGACAACCAGGCGGGCGTCTACCTCTCCGGCGGCGGCACGGTGTTCAACGGCGCGGGCTCCACCATCTCCGGCACGTTCTACAGCATCTATGCCAGCCAGGAGACGACCGTCACCAATGCGGGGACGCTGGCGGGCGACGTGCGGCTTGCCGACCAGCGGACCAACCACGCCACCATCTTCACCGGCAGCGTCATCGAGGGCGACCTCTACGTGAATGCCGAACCGACCTCGACGCTGACGCTGGACGGCGGCGGGACGCAGCTCTTCTCCGAGGCGGTGACGGGGATAACGACGCTCCCGCGCGGCACGCTGATCAAGCAGGGCTCGGGCACCTGGATCGTCGACAACCAGCTCTCGGCCCTCGAGCCGGCCATCGGCGCGGCGAACATCTCGATCCTGGAGGGCACGCTGCGGGTCGACAGCTGGCTTCGCGGCGCGGTCGCGGTCGAGGATGGCGGGACCGTCGCCGGCGTGGGCCGGATCGCCGACACGGCGCTCGCCGCCGGCGGCGCGGTCGCACCCGGTGACGCAGACATGGGCACGCTGACAGTCGAGGGCGATTTCGAGCAGGCGGCCGGCTCCGTCTACCGCGCGCAGCTCGATCCCGGCTCGGAGCAGTCCGACCTGCTCGCCATCGACGGCCAGGCCTCGCTCGCCGAGGGCGCCGTGCTCGCCCTGTCGCGGGCGACGGCGGGGCCCTACGCGGTCGGGGCGCGCTATACGGTGATGACCGCCGGGGACGGCGTCGAGGGCGAATATGCGGTGTCCACCGAGCCCCTCGCCTTCCTGCGGCTGAGCGCGGCCTATGACGACAACACCGTGTTCGTGGACATCGCGCAGGTCCGCGCCCTCGCCGAGGCCGCCGCCACCGCCAACCAGGAAGCCGTCGCGGCTGGGCTGGACAGCCTGCCCGACGACGATCCGCTGTTCGCCGCGGTGGTGAACCTGCCGAGCGACCATGCGGCGCAGGCCGCGTTCGACCGGCTGTCGGGAGAGATCCACGCCTCGCTCGCGGGTGCGCTGGTGGAGGACAGCCGCTTCCTGCGCGAGGCCGCGCTGCGGCGGCTGCGCGAGGCATCCTGTCCGCCGCCCGTGGAGCGGACCGCGCGACCGCGCGATGCCGCCCATGCCTGCCCGTCGCCGGCGGGGATTTCGACCTGGGCCCGGGCGACCGGTTCCTGGGGGCGGCTGGACGGCCGCGGCGTCGCCGCAGTCCGGAGCGCCCATGGCGGCCTGTTCGCCGGCGCGGACGTGACCGCGGGCGCCGGCAGGATCGGCGTCGTGGCGGGCTATGGCCGCGCCGAACTGGACAGCGGGCGGCTCGCCTCGCAGGCGGAGATCGAGAGCTTTCATGCCGGCGTCTACGGCGATGCCGGCCGCGGGGCGCTGACGGCGCGCTTCGGCGCGGGCGTCGGCTGGCACGACCTCTCCACGTCCCGCATGCCGGCCTCCCTGCTGCCGGGCATCGACGGCGAGGAGGGCGCGACCGAAGCCGCCTACGCCGCCACCACGGCGCAGGCGTTCGGCGAACTGGCCTATCGGGTGCACGCCGGCGCGACGGCGCTGGAGCCGTTCGCGGCGCTGGCCTATGTGGGGCTCGACATCAACGGTTTCGCCGAGACCGGCGGCGCGGCGGCGCTGGCGGGCGAGGCGGAGGACAGCGACACGCTGTTCACGACGCTCGGGATGCGCGCGTCCCGCCGGCTCGACCTCGGCGGCGTGGGGCTCACCGCCGCCGCCGGGCTCGGCTGGCGACGCGCCCATGGCGACGCGCCCGTGGCGACGGTGGCGTTTGCGGCCGGAGAGAGCTTCGCGCTGCGCGGGGCCGCGCCGGCCGCCGACGCCGCGGTGGTCGAAGCCCGTCTCGAGCTCGGCATCGCCGCCAATGCGCGGCTCG
>JAEWEX010000492.1 GCA_023389135.1 Pseudomonadota bacterium
GGGGTGTCCCCGGCCGGCACGCGGACCGATGCCATGACCAACGCTCCGGACGCGCCCAGCGTCTCTCCCTTGGAACGCCTGGTGACGCTGCTGTCGGACGTCGCCGCCGGGCTTGCCGCAGCAGGCGTCATCGTCGTGGTGCTGCTGCAGGTCGCAAGCCGCCTCCTCGGCGCTCCGGTGCCGTGGACCGAGGAAGCCACGCGCTTCCTGTTCGTCTGGATGGTCTTTCTGGGGCTCGCCGCGGGATTCCGCACGGTGGAGAGCGCACGGGTGGTGGTGTTCCTCGCCGCCATGCCGCGGGCCGTGCGGCGGCTCGCCGTGCCGATCTACGTCACGGCGTCGGTGACGTTCTTCGTCATCATGGGATGGACCGGCATCGGTCTCGTTCGCCAGCAGCGCATGATGAACGAGACCGCGGCCACTCTCGGCATCCCGATGTGGGTGATCGGGCTGATCCTTCCGCTGGCGGCAGGGATCGCGATCCTGGCGATCTTCCAGTCGGTGCGCAGCCGGCGCGAGCTGATCGTGGTGTCCAGCGAGGACCTGCGGCCATGAGCTGGGCGCTGCTGCTGATCTTCTTCGCGCTGTCGGTGTTCGGCGTTCCGCTGGCCGTGGCGCTCGGGCTCGCCGGCGTGGCGACGCTGGTAATGTTCACGTCGACTCCCGTGGACCTGCTGTCGCAGAGCATGTTCTCGGCGATGAACTCGTTCCTGCTGGTCGCCGTGCCGCTGTTCATCCTCGTGGGCCAGCTCATGGAGCGCGGCGGGGTGGCCGAGCGCATCTTCGACTTCGCGCACTCGCTGGTGGGCTGGCTTCCCGGCGGGCTCGGCCACGTCAACATCACCTCGTCGGTGATCTTCGGCGGCATCTCCGGCTCCTCGGTCGCCGACATCGCCTCCATCGGCGCCATCGAGATCAACGCCATGGAGCGGCACGGCTACGACAAGGGATACGCCGTCGGGCTGACGCTGGTGACCTCGACCCTGTCGTCCATCATCCCGCCCTCGATCCTGCTGGTCATCGCCGGCTCCATCGCCAACGCCTCCATCGGCACGCTGCTGATCGCCGGGCTGGTGCCGGGGCTGTTCATCGCCCTGGTGTTCATGGTGTTCAACCATGTCTACTGCGTGATGAAGGGCTATGGCAGGCCGGAGCCCTTCAACCTGCGACGCGTGGCCGTCACCGGGCTCGGCGCGATCCTGCCGATGCTGACGCCGGTGATCCTGCTGGCGGGCATCCTGGACGGGTTCTTCACCCCGACGGAGGCGGCGGCGATCGCGGTGGTCTACACCTTCGCGCTGGCGGTGCTGGTCTACCGCCGCATCGGCTGGTCGCAGCTGCCCGGCATCCTCATCGAGACCGCGCGCATCAGCGGCACCATCCTGTTCATCGCGGCGACCGCCAAGCTGGCCGCCTGGATCTTCGCCTTCGACGGCCTGCCGGCGCAGGTGGCGGCCCTGCTCGGCCAGATCGCCACCGGACCCACCATGGTGATCGTGCTGATCTTCCTGTTCCTGATCGTGATCGGCATGTTCATGGACGCCATCGCCGCCATGTTCATCCTGATCCCGGTGCTGCTGCCGCCGGCCGTGCAGCTCGGGGTCGACCCGATCCATTTCCTGGTGGTCACCGTCATCACCCTGACGCTCGGCCTCATAACGCCGCCGGTGGGCGTGTGCCTGTTCGCGGTGGCGCAGGTCGCGCGCATGCCGATCGAGGCCGTCATCCGCGGCGCCATGGTGCCCATGTCCATCCTGGTCGCGGCGATCCTCGCGCTGGTGCTGTTCCCCGCCCTCACGCTGGCGCCGATCCGCGCCATGGGCCTCTACTGATCCTCGAAGGAGAAAGACGATGTTCCTCGGCAAGGAAGTCCGCCTCAGCCGCCTGATCAACCGCAAGTCCGGCAAGCTGCTCGCCATCACGGTGGACCACCCGATCACCCGCGGCATCCTGCCGGGGCTGGTCGACATCCGCACCACCATGCGCAATGTGGTCGAGGGCGGTCCCGACGCCATCACCATGCACAAGGGCATCGCCGACAAGGTGTTCGCGCCCTATGCGGGCAAGACCGCCATGATCTTCAAGGCGACCGCCTATTCGGTGCACTACCACCCGACCTTCGACACGCCGGTGGCGGATGTGGAGGAGGCGGTGCGCGCCGGCGCCGACGCGATCTCGGTGGGCTGCATCGTCGGGGGCGAGGACCAGGCGCAGCAGCTCACCTTCCTCGGGCGCATGTCCAAGGAGGCGGCCAGCGCCGGTATGCCGCTGGTGGCGCACATCTATCCCAAGGGCGCGCTGGTCAAGGACCCGCACAGCGCCGATGCGGTGGCCTATGCGGTGCGCGCCGGCGCCGAGCTTGGCGTCGATGTCATCAAGACGCTGTGGACCGGCTCCGCGGAAAGCTTCCGCCACGTGGTGGAGGCCTGCCCCTCCATGGTGGCGCTGGCCGGCGGCGAGATGGGAGAGACGCTGGAGGACTACCTGAAGATGACCCGCGAGGCGTTGGATGTCGGCCTTGGCGGCGTCACCTATGGCCGCTTCGTCTGGCAGCACAAGGAGACCGCGGCCGTGATCCGCGCGCTCGCCGCCCTGATCCACGACGGCAAGAGCGTCGCCCAGTCCATGGACGTCTACAACGAAGCGGTCGCGACCAGGGCCAAGGACCGCGCCGCATGAGAGCCGCCATTCTCCGGGGACCAGACCAATTCGCGCTGGGCGACGTGGCGACGCCCACGGCCGGCGCCGGCGAGCTGGTGCTGCGCGTGCGCGCCGCCACCGTCTGCGGCACCGACATCCGCATCCTGCGCGGGCGCAAGACCAAGGGCGTGCGGTTCCCCTCCATCCTCGGCCACGAGTTCGCGGGCGAGATCGTGGAAGTGGGCGCGGGCGTCGCCGGCTTCGCCCGCGGGGACGCGGTTTCGGTCAACCCCGTCGCGCCCTGCCGGGCCTGCGCCTATTGCAAGGCGGGCCGAGAGAATGTCTGCCTGAACCGGCAGGCCATCGGCTACGAGTTCGACGGCGCATTCGCCGAGTATCTGAAGGTGCCGCGGGTGACGCTGGAGGCCGGCAATGTGCTCCACCTCCCGCAGGGCCTCGCCTTCGAGGCCGCGGCCCTCGCCGAGCCGCTGGCCTGCTGCATCAACGGCCAGCGCAATGCGGGCGGCGTCGATCCGGGCGACGCGGTGGTGATAGTCGGCGCCGGCCCCATCGGCCTGATGCATGCCGCGCTGGCAAAGCTTGCCGGAGCGACCACGGTCGTCATGAGCGAGCCCAACGAGAGCCGCCGGGCCGCCGCCGAGGCCATGGGCGTGGACCGCACCGTGGACCCGACATCGGAGGATCTCGCCGCGGTGGTGAGGCGACTGACCGGCGGGCTCGGCGCCGACATCGTGTTCCTCGCCATCGGCGTGCCGGCACTGGCCAACGCCGCGCTCGGGCTGGTGCGCAAGGGCGGGCGGGTGAACCTGTTCGCCGGCTTCTCCACCGGCGACATGCCCGCCATTGACGTGAACCTGATCCACTACAACGAGATCTTCGTCTCCGGCGCCAGCGCGCTGCAGCGGCGCGACTACGAGACCGCGCTCGCGCTGATCGCGGCGGGGCGGATCGATGTCGACCGCCTGGTCACGGATCGCTATCCCCTCGCCGAGGCCGTCGCCGCGCTCCGGCAGGCGGAAAGCGGCGGGGCGCTGAAGGTGGCGATCACCGATGACTGACATGCTGCTCGGGGTCGATGCCGGCACCAGCGGGATCAAGGTGTGCGCCTTCGATCCCGCCGGCCGGCTGATCGCCAAGGCGCATCGCGGCGTGCCCGTGATTACGCCCTACCCGCTCTGGGCGGAGATCGACCTTGCGCGCTACTGGGACAGCACGGCCGAGGCCATCGCTGAGGTGATCGGCCGCGTCGGTCCGGTCGCGTCGGTGGGCCTTGCCACCACCTGCCCCACCACGGTGGTGCTCGACGGGAATTTCGATCCGGTACGCCCGGCCATGCTCTATCTCGACGGGCGCTGCGACCCCGACATCGCGCGCATCGTCGGTGGCGACGACGCGGCGGTGTTCGCGTGCACCGGCAACCGCGCCAGCCCCTCCGTGTGCTGGGCGGCAAATCTCGCATGGATGGCGCGTTGCGAGCCGGGGGCATGGGCGCGGGTGCGCCACGTCTCGATGCTGAACGGCTTCCTCGCGCACCGGCTCACCGGCAATATCGCCATGGATCCGACCCAGGCCTCCTATTCCGGGCTCTACCGCGTCGGGACCGGCGGCCTGGAATGGGACGCGGAAATGGTGCGGCTCTGGGGCATCGATCCCGCCCTGCTGCCGGAGATCCGCGAACCCGCGGCGCCCATCGGCGGCGTCGCGGACGCCGCGGCCGCCGTCACCGGCATCGCGGCCGGCACGCCCGTGGCGCTGGGCGCAGCCGACACGGCGTCGGCCGCGTTCGCGCTGGGGCAGACCCGGGCCGGCAGCGCATTCGAATCGGTCGGCACCTCGGGCGTCATCACCTTTTGCCTCGATCGGCCGGACTTCGAGATGACCTTCCTCAACCGGCGTCACATCGCGCCCGGGCGGTTCCTCGCGCATGGCGCCATGTCGACGCTGGGCGGTGCCTTCGGCTGGCTCAACAACAAGGTCTGGCCCGAACTCCGCACGCTGGCGGAACTGGAGCGGCTCGCCGCGGAATCGGTGCCGGGCGCCAACGGACTGATCTTCCTGCCCTATCTCGCCGGCGAGCGCAGCCCGATCTGGGACACCGAGGCGAGCGGCGCCTGGATCGGCCTGCGGCTGAGCCATACAAGGCAGGACATGGTGCGCGCGGTGTTCGAGGGTGCCGCATTCGGCCTGCGCCAGATCCTCGAACGGGCCGAGGCGCAGTGGGGCGGGCGACCGCCGCGCCTGGTGGGGGTCGGCGGCGGCGCACGCAGCCGGTTCTGGGCGCAGATCAAGGCCGATGTCCTGAACCTGGAATACGCCATGACCGACATGGCGGATGCGAGCGCGCTCGGCGCGGCGCTGATGGGCGCGGTTGCCGCCGGCCGCTTCTCGGGCCCCGAAGACCCGGCTCTGCCCACCGTTGCCTTCGACGGCCAGCCCATCCGGCCCGGCCCGGAGGCGCGCCGGGCGGCCTATGACCGGATGTACGGCGTGTTCTCGGGGGTCTATCCCGCACTGCGCGGCGCGATGCATGATCTGGCCGCCGCTTCCGCGAGTTGAGGCGCCAGCATATCCCGCGCCGAGGCGCTGAACCCATGGAGGACCGGCGCAGGGCATGAGCGGCGGCGACGACGAAATCCTTGCCCGGATCATCGATCTGGTCGCAGAGCTGCGGCCGGACCAGAGCGGCCGCGTCAAGCTGCCGACCGAGCGGGCGCTGGCGGAGATGATGGACGTGCAGCGCCCCACCGTGCGCGAGCGCCTGACGGTGCTGGAGACGCTGGGGTTCATCCGCCGGGCGCAGGGCAGCGGCACCTACCTGTCGCTGCCGCGCTCCGGCTTCGTGCAGTTCTACTTCGAGATCGCGCTGAAGCTCGGCTATATCGCGGTCGACGATCTGCAGCAGGCCATGGAGATGATCGGGCGCGAGATGGCTTCCGCCGCCGCCATCTCCGCCACGGCCGAGGATCTGGCGGCGATCGATGCGGTGATCGACGAGATCGCCGCCGCCGGCAGCGGCGAGGCGCTGGTCGAGGGCCAGTTCGCGTTTCACCTCGCCATGGCCCGCGCCTGCCGCAACCCCGTGATCCTGCTTGTCATCGAGGCGCTGGCCGTGGTGCTGCGCGAAGTGCTGATGCGCCGCACCACGCTGCTGCAAATGGTATCGGGCGCGCTCGACCGGAACCTGGACAGCCATCGCGCCGTGATCGCCGCGCTGCGGGAGCGGGAGCCGGACCTGGCGCGCCGCGCCATGGAGGAGCACTACTGGCTCTGGCGCCGCGAGGCGGCCAAGGTCTCCATGCTGTTCGTCCCGGAAAACGGGACACGGTGATGCGGCCCGCCGTCACCCGCCCGCGCCGCCGTCCCCTGCGGACCTGACGGCGCGCGCGGCATGCGCATGGATCTCTCCCTGGCGCCGGCAGACGGACCTGAATCATGATATCGGGCCAGAGCCCGGTCAAGCCGCCGACCGGCAGCCGATCGCCGGTCCGGTTCAGCCCGCCGGCCGGCCTCTGGC
>JAEWEX010000013.1 GCA_023389135.1 Pseudomonadota bacterium
ACCTTGGCTTCCTTGCGGTCCCACATGCCCCAGGCGAAGTCCTTGACCGCCGGCATCACGGCGTCGACCGCGTCCTGTCCGCGGGAGACCGCCTTGATGGCCCCGGCGCGGCCGGCGTAGCTGGCCAGCGCCTCGGACTTGGCGATGCGGTTGTCCCAGACCTGCTCCAGCGTCTGGATCACCTCGGCGGGGGCGTCGCTCGGCACGAAGATGCCGAAATGGTTGTCGCTCACGGGGAAGTCCGGGAGAAACGTGGTGATGGCGGGGATCTCGCCGAAGCCTTCCAGCACCAGCGGCCGGGAGCCGATCACGGCCAGCGGGCGCAGGCGGCCGGCGCGGACCATCTCGGCCTGCTCGGAGGCGAGCTGGGAGGTGGCCATGGCCTCGCCGCTGGCGGTGGCGATCACGGCGGGGTTGCCGCCGTCATAGGTCACCTGGCGCGCCTCGACGCCGGCGCCGGTGGAGAAGGCGCCGAGCGCGGCGCCGCCCGAGGAATTGATGCCGGCCGTGGCGAAGGTGACGCTTCCGGGCTTGTCCTTCATGGCCTTGACGAGGTCGTCCAGCGTCTTGTGGGGCGAATCCGCGCCGACGCTGATCATGGCGGAGTTGATGACGCCCAGGAACAGCTCCCACTGGTCGAGCCTTGTGTCGAGCAGGCCCGAGACCGGGTAGACGCCAAGATCCTTGGCGGCGCCGGAGGCCCAGGTGTAGCCGTCATGGGGCGCGTCCAGCACCGCCTTGGTGCCGATGGAGCCGCCCGCGCCGGGCTGGTTGACCACGACGATGGTCTGGCCGAGCTCGTCCCCGATCTCGGCGGCCAGCAGCCTCACCACCTGGTCCGTGGAGCCGCCGGCCCCCCAGGGCACGATGACGTTGATGGTGCGCTCGGGCTTCCAGGGGTAGTCCGCGGCGGCGGCCGGCGCGAGCGTCATCGTCGCGGCGGCAGCGGCCAGTATGAGCTTTGCGATCATGTTCTTTCCTCCCTTGTGGGTCCGTGGCGCCGCCGGGGCCGGGCCGTTGCCGCCCGTGCCCCGCCGGCGGGCAATCCTGCGGTCAGGTCACGCCGTGCACCGCGAGCAGCCTGGCCATCCGCGCCGCGGCGCGCTCCGGGTCGTGGAGCACGCGGCCACGGTCGGCCAGTCGAAAGAGTTCGGCGAGGTGGACCAGCGAGCGGGCGCTCTCCTGGCCGCCGATCATGATGAAATGGTCCTGCAGCCCGTTGAGCCAGGCGAGGAACACGATGCCGGTCTTGTAGAAGCGCGTCGGCGCCCGGAAGATGTGCCGCGACAGCGGCACGGTGGGCTCCAGAATGTCGAAGAACGCGCTCTCGCTGCCGCGGCCGAGCGCGGCCAGGCCGGCGGAGGCCGCCGGCGCGATGGCGTCGAAGATGCCGAGCAGCGCATCGGAGTGGCCCTGCCCGTCGCCCGCGATCAGTTCGGCGTAGTTGAAGTCGTCGCCGGTATACATGCGCACCCCGGCCGGCAGGCGGCGGCGCATGGCGATCTCCCTGTCCTTGGACAGGAGCGAGATCTTGATGCCGTCGACCTTGCCCGCCCGCGCGGCGATGACGTCGAGGCAGACATCCATGGCGGCGCCATGGTCGCCCGCGCCCCAGTAGCCCGCAAGCGCGGGATCGAACATCTCGCCCAGCCAGTGCAGGATGACCGGCTCCCGGACCCCCGACAGCACGCGGTCGTAGACGCGCGCATAGTCGTCCGGACCCCTGGCCGCCGCTGCAAGCGCCCGGCTCGCCATGAGGATGATGCGGCCGCCGAAGCCCTCGATGGCCTCGACCTGCTCCTCATAGGCGCGGATCACGTCGTCGATCGTGACGTCGGGCCCGGGCGCGAGATGGTCGGTGCCGGCGCCCGAGGCGATGACCGCGCCGGGGCGGGACTTCGCCTCGCGCACGGCACGGCCGATCAGCTCCCGCGCCTCCGGCCAGCCGAGCCCCATGCCGCGCTGCGCGGTGTCCATGGCCTCCGCCACGGCGAGGCCCAGATCCCACAGATGGTGGCGGAACGCGAGCGTGCGCTCCCAGTCGATGGCGGGCGTGAGCCAGGGATCGACGTCGGCCAGCGGATCGGCCACCACATGGGTGGCGGCATAGGCGATGCGCGGGAAATCGGCCGCCGCGCGCCGCTCGATGGGGATCGGCTGCCCGACGGTGACGTGGTCCTCGACGCGGCGGTCGGCGGTGGGCAGGCGGATCGTCGCCATCAGTCGAACCACTCGTCGCTTTCGTCGAAGGCCGGGATCGGGATGTTGAGGATGCGCATGGTCCCCACCGCGCGGTGGCGGCAGCCGGGCCGGATCATGATGGAGGTCAGCGGCCTGACGGCCACGCGCTCGCCGTCGAGCTCCATGTGGCCCTCGCCTTCCAGCACCACGTAAATCTCCGTCATCGTCTTGTGGTAGTGCGCCCGCGCGTCGGCGCTGATGTCGGTGAGGTGCACCGTGGCGAGCGTGTTGCCGTCCACCGCGAAGGAGCGTCGCGCCACGCCGCAGGGACAGGGCACGCCGGGCACGGCGTCGAGCTGAGAGACGAGGAAGCGCGGCTCCACCCTCAGCCCTCCAGGACCGGAACGTCGAGCCAGCGGCGCTCCTTCCAGCTCTTCAGGCCGAGCTCGGCGAGCTGCACGCCCCTGGCGCCTTCCATCAGCCCGTAGGGCCAGGGCCCGTCCTCGGCCACATGGCGCAGGAACATCTCCCACTGGGCGCGGAAGCCGTTGATGGCCGGCCGGTTGTCGGGGACTTCCTCCCAGCCCTGGAAGAAATCGATGGTCTGGGGCTGGTCGGGGTTCCAGACCGGCTTGGGCGTGTTGACGCGGTGCTGGGTCCAGCAGCGGGTCAGCCCCGCCACCGCCGAACCGTGGGTTCCGTCCACCTGGAACGTGACGAGATCGTCGCGGCGCGGCCTGACGCACCAGGAGGAGTTTATGTGGGCGACGATGCCGCCCTCCAGCTCGAAGGTCGCGTAAGCGGCGTCGTCGGCGTCCGCCGCGTAGGCCCGGCCCTGCTCGTCCACCCGGGAGGGGATGTGCGTGGCGCCGAGGCAGGAAACCGCCTTCACCTGCCCGAACAGATTGTCGAGCACGTAGCGCCAGTGGCACAGCATGTCGAGGATGATGCCGCCGCCATCGGCGACGCGGTAGTTCCAGGACGGGCGCTGGGCGGGCTGCCAGTCGCCCTCGAACACCCAGTAGCCGAACTCGCCGCGCACGGAGAGGATGCGGCCGAAGAAGCCGCTGTCGCGCAGCATGGCGAGCTTCATCAGCCCGGGCAGGAACAGCTTGTCCTGGACCACGCCGTGGCGGATGCCGGCGGACTTCGCCTTCCGGGCGAGCGCCAGCGCGACGTGCAGATTGTCGGAGACCGGCTTCTCGCAATAGACGTGCTTTCCGGCGTCGATGGCGCGGCCCAAGAGCTCGGCCCGCATCTGGGTGGTGCCGGCGTCGAAGAAGATCTCGTCGCGACGGTCGGCCAGCGCGGCGTGCAGGTCCGTGGTCCAGCGCGCGATGCCGTGGGCCTTCGCCAGCGCCTCGAGCTTTGCGGCATTGCGGCCGACGAGCACGGGATCGGGCATCAGCCGGTCGCCGTCGGCGAGCGGCACGCCGCCGTCGGCGCGGATCGCGACCATGGAGCGGATCAGGTGCTGGTTCAGCCCCATCCGCCCGGTCACGCCGTGCATGACGATCCCGATGCGCCGTTCGGCCATGGTCGCCGGACCCTCCCCGCGGCGCCTCTCGCGGGCGCCCGCCGTCTCGCCGCAGGGCGAGATAAGTAACTAGGTGGTTACATGCTGGCGCGTGGCGAAGGCGGCGTCAAGGGGGCGCGGCGCCGGCGGACGGGCACGGACCGACCGGACGCCGTGGCCGGGCGCGAGCGCAGGCATGCCCGCCCCGGCCGGCCCGTGAGACGGGCGCGGGCCGGGACGCAGGCCCAGGGTGACGACGCAGACGCTGGGGAGCGGAGATGCCGGCGAGGTCTACTTCTCGACGAAGGCCTTCTCGATGACGAAATGACCGGGCTCGTGCTGGCTGCCCTCGGTCAGGCCGCGGGCCTCCAGCATGGCGCGGGTGTCGGCGATCATCTGGGGGCTGCCGCACAGCATGAAGCGGTCGCCGTCGTCGATGCCGTGCTGGCCGATGTCGGCGAAGATCTGGCCGCTCTCGATCAGGTCGGTGATGCGGCCCCGGTTGCGGAACGGCTCGCGGGTGACGGTGGGGTAGTAGACCAGCTGCTCGCGCACCATCTCGCCGAACACCTCGTCGACCGGCAGCATCTGCGTGATGGTCTCGCCATAGGCAAGCTCGCTGACCTGCCGGCAGCCATGGACCAGGATCACCTTCCCGAAGCGCTCGTAGGTGTCGAGGTCGCGGATGATGCTCATGAAGGGCGCGAGCCCGGTGCCGGTGCCCAGCAGCCACAGCCGCCGGCCGGGCAGCAGGTTGTCGTGGATCAGCGTGCCGGTGGGCTTGCGGCCCACCAGGATCGGGTCGCCGACCTTGAGGTGCTGCAGCCGCGAGGTGAGCGGGCCGTCCGGCACCTTGATGGAGAAGAATTCCAGATGGTCGTCATGGTTGGCGCTGACCATGGAATAGGCGCGCATGATCCGCTTGCCCCCGGCCTCCAGCCCGATCATCGTGAACTGGCCGTTGACGAAACGGAAGCCGGCGTTGCGGGTGGTGGTGAAGGAGAACAGCGTGTCGGTCCAGTGCCGGACCGAGAGCACGCGCTCGACGTCGAGATTGCTCATCCTGAGCCTCCGCAAGGGCGGGACGGAAAGGCCGGCCGCCCGCATTGACGGGCCGACGCCCCATTCATATAACTAACTAGCTAGTTACAACAAGGCGCCTCGTGGAGTGTGCATCGCACAATGCGGGGCCGCGGGGCAAGCCCGGCGGGCAGTGCGGGAGGACGGAATGGCGCCACGGGTGGTCACGGCCGACGCTGTCGCGGGGCTGGTGCGCGGCGGCGACACCATCATGATCGGCGGATCCGGCAACGGCCACGCCGTGCCCGACAGCCTGATCGCCGCGGTGGGCGCCCGCTTCCGCGCCACCGGCGCGCCGGCGGCGCTCACCACGGTCCACCCCGTGGGCCTCGGCGACCGGTCCTCGCGCGGCATCGACCACCTGGCGGAGCCCGGCTGCCTGAAGCGGGTGGTGTGCGGCACGCTGGTGGACAGCGCCAGGGTGGAGAAGCTCGCGGCGGACAACCGCATCGAGGCCTACACCATCCCGCAGGGCGCGCTGTCCCAGCTCACCCGCGAGATGGCGGCGGGCCGCCCCGGCCTCGTCACCCATGTGGGCCTCAAGACCCATATCGACCCGCGCCTCGGCGGCGGCAAGCAGTCGACGCTGTGCAGCGAGGAGCTGGTGGAGGTCGTGGAGCTCGGCGGCCGCGAATGGCTGTTCTACAAGCCGTTCCGCGTCGACATCTGCTTCCTGCGCGGCACCACGGCCGACGAGGACGGCAACGTCACCATGGAGCACGAGGCGATCTTCGGCGAGATGATCTCCATGGCGCAGGCGACGCGGCGCGCCGGCGGCATCGTGGCGGTGGAGGTCAAGCGCCTCGCCAACCGGGGCACGCTGCCGCCCAAGCAGGTCAAGATCCCCGGCATGCTGGTCGACCTGGTCGTCGTCGAGCCGGCGCAGACGCAGACCTTCGTCACCGGCTACAGCCCGTCCTATGCGGGCGAGCTCAAGGTGCCGATGTCGCAGATCGCGCCGCTGCCGTTCTCGCCGCGCAAGGTGATCGCGCGGCGCGCGGCGCTGGAGCTGTTTCCCGGCGCCATCTGCAATCTGGGCTCGGGCATCTCCACCGGCATCGCCACCATCGCGGCGGAGGAGGGCGTGCTGAATACGGTGACGCTGACCAACGAGCAGGGGCTGATCGGCGGCGCGCCGGCCACCGGCAACGAGGCGGGCGCCAGCCGCAACTTCCAGGCCATGATCGACCAGCCCTACCAGTTCGACTTCTACGACGGCGGCGGGCTCGACCTCGCCTTCCTCTCCTTCGCCGAGGTGGACGCCGCCTGCAACGTCAATGTCAGCCGCTTCGGCGACCGCATCATCGGGGTCGGCGGCTTCGTCAACATCAGCCAGAACGCGAAGAAGATCATGTTCTCCGGCACCTTCACCTCCGGCGGGCTCGACCTCGCCTGGGAGGGCGGGCGCATGACGGTCCGCAGCGAGGGCCGCGAGCGCAAGTTCGTGAAGGGCGTGCAGCAGCTGTCCTATTCCGGCGCCTACGCCGCCGAGCGCGGGCAGGCGGCGCTGTACATCACCGAACGCGCGGTGTTCCGCCGCGACGCCCGCGGCCGGCTCGAGCTGATAGAGATCGGGCCGGGCGTGGAGCTGGAGCGCGACGTGCTGGCCCATATGGACTTCGCGCCGGAGGTGGCGCCCGACCTGCGCGTCATGGACGAACGGCTGTTCGATCCCGCGCCCATGGGACTGGCCGGCGACCTCTCCCGCGCTGGCCCGGCGGTGCGCTCGCCGCGGCTGGCGGAGCTGCCGGCATGATCCTCGGCACCACCCGGCTCTACGCCATCATCGGCGACCCCATCGAGCACGTGCGCACGCCCATGGCGTTCAACGCGCATTTCGAGGCGCACGGCATCGACGCGGTGTGCCTGCCGATCCATGTGGGCCGCGACGACCTCGACCGCGGCTGGGCGGGGCTGAACGCCATCCGCAACCTCGACGGCTTCATCGTCACCTCGCCGCACAAGGCCGGCGCGCTGCGCCTCGCCGACGCCGCGGCGGGCGACGCGGCGCTGGCGGGCGCGGTCAACACCGTGCGCCGCGAGCCGGACGGCCGATACACCGGGACGCTGCTGGACGGGCTCGGCTTCGTGGCGGGGCTGCGCCGCCACGGCCACGAGCCGGCGGGGCGCTCGGTCTACATCTCCGGGGCCGGCGGGGCGGGCAATGCGGTGGCCTTCGCGCTGGCGCGCGCCGGCGCCGCCGCGATCACGGTGCACAACCGCACGCGGTCCAAGGCCGGGGATCTGGCGGCGCGGCTCGCCAGCGCCTGGCCGGACTGCCGCGTGGCGCTGGGCACCGCGGACCCGTCGGGCCACGACATGGCGGTCAACGCCACGTCGCTCGGCCTGCAGCCCGGCGACGCGCTGTCCTTCGACCTCGACGCCGCCAGCCCCGGCACGCTGGTGGCCGAGGTGGTGATGAAGCCCGACACGACCGCGCTTCTCGAGCGCGCCGCCGCGCGCGGCCACCCGGTCCATCGCGGCATCCACATGCTGGAGGGCCAGCTCTCCGAGATGATGGCCTTCTTCGGCCTGCCCCGCCCCTGAGGACGCGCGCCCCATGACCTACGTCGTCACCGAGAACTGCATCCGGTGCAAGTACATGGACTGTGTCGAGGTGTGTCCCGTGGACTGCTTCTACGAGGGCGACAACATGCTGGTGATCCACCCCGATGAGTGCA
>JAEWEX010000101.1 GCA_023389135.1 Pseudomonadota bacterium
CGGGCTACGGCTTCCTGTCGGAGCGCGCGGCGTTCCCGGAGGCTCTCGCCGCAGCGGGGATCACCTTCATCGGCCCCAACGCCCATGCCATCGAAGCCATGGGCGACAAGATCGAGTCCAAGAAGGCGGCCAGCGCGGCGGGCGTGTCCACCGTGCCCGGCTTCCTCGGCGTCATCGAGGATGCGGCACATGCGCGCCGCATCGCCGACGAGATCGGCTACCCCGTCATGATCAAGGCGTCGGCCAGCGGCGGCGGCAAGGGCATGCGCATCGCGCACAGCGCGGGCGAGGTGGAGGAAGGGTTCGACCGCGCCCGCTCCGAGGCCCGCTCCTCCTTCGGCGACGACCGTGTGTTCGTCGAGAAGTTCATCGTCGAGCCGCGCCACATCGAGATCCAGGTGATCGGCGACAAGCACGGCAACGTCATCCATCTCGGCGAGCGCGAATGCTCCATCCAGCGCCGCAACCAGAAGGTGATCGAGGAGGCGCCGTCGCCGCTGCTCGACGCCGAGACCCGGGCCCGCATGGGCGCGCAGGCCGTGGCGCTGGCGCAGGCCGTCGGCTACGACAGCGCCGGCACGGTGGAGTTCGTGGCGGGCCAGGACAAGAGCTTCTATTTCCTGGAGATGAACACCCGGCTGCAGGTGGAGCACCCGGTGACGGAACTGGTCACCGGTCTCGACCTCGTGGAACTGATGATCCGGGTCGCCGCCGGCGAGGCGCTGCCGCTCGCCCAGGCCGACGTCAAGCTCAACGGCTGGGCGGTGGAAAGCCGCATCTATGCCGAGGACCCGGTGCGCAACTTCCTGCCGTCCATCGGGCGCCTGACGCGCTACCGCCCGCCCGCGGAGGGCGTGCGCGACGGCGTCACCGTGCGCAACGACACCGGCGTCTTCGAGGGCGGCGAGATATCGCTGTTCTACGATCCGATGATCGCCAAGCTGGTGACCCATGCGGAAACGCGCAACCGTGCGGTGGCGGCCCAGGCGCAGGCGCTGGACGCCTTCGCCGTCGATGGCATCCGCCACAACATCCCGTTCCTGGCCGCGCTGATGCGCCACCCGCGCTGGATCGAGGGGCGGCTCGCCACCGGCTTCATCGCCGAAGAGTTCCCCGACGGCTTCGCCCCCCTGGCGCCGGAGCCGGGCGAGGCGCGGGCGCTGGCGGCGGTCGCGGCGGCGATCGACCACCTGCTGAATGCCCGCAAGCGCCGGATTTCCGGCCAGATCTCCGGGCGGCCCGTGGTGTTCGACCGCCGGCGCGTGGTGCGGCTCGGCGCTGGCACGCACCAGGTCGAGGTGGTGGACGACGAGGGCCGCGTCGCCGTGCGCTTCCTCGACGAGATGGAGAACGAGACCACCACGCTGGTGCTCTCCAGCGCGTGGCGGCCGGGCGAGCCGGTGTGGGCGGGCACCATCGACGGGCGTCGCGTGGCGGTGCAGGTGAGGGCCATCCCCAACGGGGTCGAGCTGTCGCGGGCGGGCGTCACCGCCCCGGCGGTGGTCTACACGCGGCGCGAGGCGGAACTGGCGGCGCTGATGCCGGAGAAGCAGACCGCCGGCAGCGGCAAGCAGGTGCTGTGCCCGATGCCGGGGCTGGTGGTCGCGCTCGATGTCGGCGAGGGGCAGGAGGTCAAGACCGGTGAGCCGCTGGCCGTGGTCGAGGCCATGAAGATGGAGAACGTGCTGCGCGCCGAGCGCGACGGCACCATCGGGAAGATCCACGCCAAGGTCGGCGACAGCCTGGCGGTGGACGCGGTCATCATGGAATTCGCCTGATCCGGCTACGCGGACCCGCGCGGCGCGCGGCCGTCAGGCAACCGGCGGCCGCCATGCGATGACGCCCTCGGTCCGCGCGCGCACCGCGGGAGGGGCGAGGCAGCTCGCCACCGCCTCGCGGCAGGTCGCGCCGGTGCCGGCCGCGACCTCGAATGGCGGACTGTGGTTGGCAGGGCAGAAGATGACGACCTCGTCCGGCCCCATGGCGGCGAGGTCGAGGATCGCGCTGGACCGGGTCATCAGCACCAGCGGACGGCAGCCGGGCTGCCTGCGGCGCAGGTGCGCCATAAGGGCCTGCTGGGTGGTCTGGTCGAGCCCCTGTTCCACCATGTCCACGACGAGCGCGCCGGAGGTCCGGGCTTCCATGCCGGCGAGCAGTGCGACGAGCGCCGCCGTGGCGCTGGCGCCGTCCGCGACGAGCGCGTCGAGGGCCCGGTCGATCCGGCGTCGCGTGGCGGGGGTGGCGACGGCGCGGGCATCCCGTCCCGCATGGTCACGGTCCAGCCCGAGGAACGTCGCGCCGGGCAGATGCTGCGCCAGCAGCCGCGCGAGCCGCGTCTTGCCGCTGCCGAGCGGGCCGGTGATGAAGGTGAGCGGCCGGATGGCGGTGAGCCCGAAGGGCTCGCTGCCCCAGGGCCAGGGCAGGTCGAACGCGATGGCGGGGCCGGCCCCGGCCCGCGGATGGCGGGCGCCGGCGGTGCGGAGCCTGCGGATTTCCGCCACCGCGGCGGAGAGATGCCCGATGCGGCCTTCCATCGCCGCCTGGTGGGCCGCCAGCACGGGCGCGGCCCGAGCCGGGTCGCCGGTGATCACGTCAGCGATCTGCGCGATGCCGAGGCCGAGGCGGCGCAGCGCGACGATCTCCGCGGCGCGAGCAATCGAGGCCGTGCCATAGCTGCGCCACCCGGCGGCCGTGCGCGTCGGCGCAAGCAGGCCGGCCCGCTCATAGAGCCGCAGGGCCTTGATGGAGACGCCGAGCCGCCGGGCGGCCTGCGACGGGGTCAGCTGCCTGTCTGGTGCGCTCACGATTCGCCTCGTCCGCAGAAAGCCCGATCTTATCGGGCCGGACCCCGGGGCCGGATCAAGGAGCTAGTTGCTATAGGTTGGCGTGAGCCCCAGCGCGTCGTGGATCGCGGCGTCGACGTCGTGGGGGAAGAACGGCTTGGACAGGATGAGGGTGTCGGCGGCGGCCGCGCCCAGCTGGCGCTGCACGCGCTCGCGCGGCTCTCCCGACGCGACGACCACCCGGGCCCCGGGGCGGATTGAGCGAATCATCGCAAGGGCTTCCGCGCCGTCCATGCCGGGCATGTTGAAGTCGAGGAAGATCAGGTCGTAGTCGTTCGAGCGGCACTTTCCGATGGCGGCGGCGCCGCTGTCCGCCTCGTGGAGCCGGATGTCGAACACGCTCTGGGACATGACCTTGGAGACGATGCGGCGCACGGTCGCGGAATCGTCCACCACCAGCACCGAGACCGGACGGCTGACCCGCATATGGTTGCGCACGATGGCAGTGACGGCGTCCGGGGCGAAGGGCTTGGCCAGGAAGTCATAGGCCCGGAAGCGCCGCGCCAGGTCGACGACCTCGCTGCGCGGGCGCGACGACATGATGACCGTCAGCGTATCCTCGCCGCGGCCGCGGATGGCGCCCAGCACCTCCAGGCCGCTGGCGCCGGGCATGTGCACGTCGAGGAATGCGAGGTCGTAGCGGCGCCCGGCCAGCAGGCGGACGCAGGCCGACCCGTCATTGGCCTCGTCCAGCACGATGGAGGGATTGGCTGCCGCCACCGCGTCGCGGAAGATGGAGCGGCACACGGCTGAATCGTCGCCGACCAGCATGCGGAGTGCGGGCTGCTGCATCCGTCGCGGGCTCCCTCGCCTGACAGCTCGACACTACTGCCGGCGGCTTTAACATTTGCTTTAGGGAATGTGTCGTGAACGACGACGGCGACATGGCGGGACGTGCGGTCCGGGCGATCGCGATCCACGGGCGGGTCCAGGGCGTGGGGTTCCGCGCATGGTTCCGCACGCGCGCGGTGGCGCTGGGGCTCTCGGGCTTCGTCCGCAACCGCGCCGGCGGCACGGTGGAGGCGGTGATGGCCGGGACGGCCGGCTCCATCGCCCAGATGATCGAGGAGGCGAGGCGCGGTCCGCCGGGGGCGCGGGTGGAGCGGGTGGAGGCGCTGGGCCTGCATCCCGACGACCTGAGCCTGGGGACCGGATTCGAGATCAGGCCGACGCGATGAGCGGGCCGAGGCCGGAGAACTCCGGAGGATCGCCGTCGGCCGGCGTCGCCGTCCCGAACACCTCCCGGAACGACGCCAGCAGCGCCATGTCCGCCTCGTCCATGGTGACCGGCCGGCCGAGGTCGACCAGGCTGGTCACGCCGTGGTCGCGGACGCCGCAAGGCACGATGCCGGCATAGTGGCCGAGATCCGGCTCGACGTTCAGGCTGATGCCGTGGAAGCTGACCCAGCGGCGCAGCCGCACGCCCACGGCGGCGATCTTGTCCTCCGCCCCAGGCCCGCGACCGGGGCGGCGCACCCAGACGCCGATGCGGCCGTCGCGGCGCTCGCCCTCGACGTTGAAGGTCGCCAGCGCCCCGATCACCCATTGCTCCAGCCGCCGGACGAATTCCCGCACGTCGGGGCCGCGCCGGTTGAGGTCGAGCATGACGTAGGCCACCCGCTGGCCGGGGCCGTGATAGGTGAACTGGCCGCCGCGGCCCGTGCGGAACACGGGGAAGCGGTCGGGCTCCACCAGGTCAGCGTCGCGGGCGCCGGTGCCGGCGGTGTAGAGCGGGGGATGCTCCACCAGCCAGACCAGTTCGCCTGCGGCTCCGTCGGCGATGGCGGCGACGCGGCGCTCCATGGCCGCCACGGCCTGGGGGTAGGGCGTCAGCCCGGGGGATATCCGCCATTCCACGGCCCCGGCGGGCGGTCCGTTAACCATGGGGTAACCATGTTCGTGTTGCGCTCGCCCCTGAATTTGGCAAGCGTGTTCGGGGTGTTGTCTTGGCCGTCGTCGATGCCGTCAAGGTGGAAATATCGGTGGTCCTGGGCTCCCGGACCATGCCCATTCACCAGCTTCTGAGGATGGGGCGCGGCGCGGTGATCGAACTGGACGCCTCGGAGGAGGACCAGGTGACTATCCTGGCCAACGACCTCGCCGTCGCGCGCGGCGCCGTCGTCGTCAACGGCAACCGCATCGGCGTCGAGGTCCGTGAGCTGATCCGTCACACCTCGCCCGGCAAGGCGCCCATGTAACCTGCCATTAAGGGGCTATCTGGCACCTTGACGCGGGCAGTTGGGGGGCGCGGATGACGCAGGTGCATGCGAGCCGGACGGCGTTCGACCTCGGCGAGGCGGCGCTGCTTCACCTCAAGGCCCACAACATGCCGCCCATGCCGGGCTATTTCGAGCTCTGGTACGTCTACGCCAGCGGCGATAATCCCGAACTGAACCGCGCCATCGACATCGCCACCCGCGCCAAGGGCAGCCTGCCGCTGTCGCTGGCGGACGATCTGCATGCCCGGTTCATCGGCGGAGCCGCGCCCCGCGCCTCGGAGGTGACGCGCCGGGTGGACGCCGAGATCGGCGGCCTGGTGCGCATGCTGGAAAGCGCGGGCGGCTCGGTCGGCGCGTTCGGCAGCTCGCTGAAGAGCGCGGCGTCGGGCCTCGGCAGCGCCACCAGCGCCGACGAGGTGCTGCCCGTGGTGGAGAAGCTCATCGCCGCCACCCGCAGCATGGAGACCAGCAACGCGGCGCTGGAATCGCAGCTCGCCGCCTCCAGGCGCGAGATCGCGGGGCTGCAGAACAGCCTCGACGAGACCCGCGCCGAGGCGCTGACCGACGCGCTGTCGGGCCTCGCCAACCGCAAGCATTTCGACCAGACGCTGGTGCAGGCCGTGGCGCGCGCCCGGGCGAAGGGCGAGCCGCTGGCGCTGGTGATGTGCGACATCGACCATTTCAAGCGCGTCAACGACACCTTCGGCCACCCGACCGGCGACCAGATCATCCGCCTCGTGGCGAACGTCCTGAAGGCC
>JAEWEX010000105.1 GCA_023389135.1 Pseudomonadota bacterium
TCAACCCCTACACCATCGATGAAGTCGCGGTGCAGTATCTGGAGCGCGACGGCTACAAGTTCTCCAATCGCCCGTATCACGGAGCTATCCAGGACCACAAGCTGTCGTCCAACATCGAGGCCGACGACCTTCCTCCGTTCGAGTTCTACAGCTACTGGAACCCAGATCTGATCATGGCGCCCCAGGCAGGACGGGAAGAGCCCGAGGTCTGGACAGGCGCGGAGGTGGACGAGTTCATCGCGCAGTTCGACTTCGCCGAGCCGACCGAGAGCGAGCTGGCGGAGGTGCGGAACTACTTCCGTTCGTCCCCGCACTGGACGGAATCCATGCGTATGGTCACCGAGCCGGACATGGAGCACCTGCACATCAACATCGAGAGCAAGCTCCATCCGGACGTGCTGCGTGACTGCATGGCGCAGTCGTTCGCGGAGGCCGGCTGGGACCTGAACAAGATCAGCCACATGATCTTCAGCCCGTCCCGCCTGCCCAAGGACCAGAAGAAATTCTACGGCAAGCTCATGGTCATGCTGCGCCAGCCGCCGGTGACCCGCTTCGACGTGGCGTGGGTGTTCAACAAGGACGTCACGATCCGCCCCTCGACGGAGTTCATTTCCGACCTCGCCGGTGTGCCGGAATACGACGTCGGAGGCACGCGGCAGATGGTCGAACGCTACGTCGGGCTGCACCCCTTCATCACGCTGACCCCCGAGGAAGTCAGCGCAATCCTGCGCTGATCCGTCACCAGCCATCACCCAGCGAGAGATCACATGCCGGACGGCACGTTTCCAGTCGGAATCATCGGGCTTGGCGCCATGGGCGCCGGCATTGCGGAAAACCTCGCCGGGAAGGGCTGGCCGGTGCACGTGTTCGACGTGCAGCAGGAGCGGGTCGATGCGCTGGTCGCCAAGGGCGCAAAGGCCGCGGCGAGCCATGCAGAACTGGGTGCGGCCGTGGAGGCGGTGCTGCTGCTCCTGCCCATGGCGCCCTGGGACGGGACGCTGGAGCGCGTCGTCAGGGATCCCGGCGGCATCCGTTCGACCCTGCGCAAGGGCGCGACCGTGCTCGACGGCGGCAACACCTCGCCGCAGCTCAGTCGCGTCCTGCATGACAGCCTGGCCGAGGCCGGCATCAACTTCATCGACGCCCCGGTCAGCGGCGGCGGAGGGCCTGCCAAGGACGGCACGCTGACCATCATGGTGGGTGCAAGCGAGGACATGTTCGCGCGTCATCGCAGGCTGTTCGACGACATGGGCTCGAAGACCATCCGCTTCGGGGAGGTGACCGCGGGACAGACCGCCAAGCTCCTCAACAACGTGCTGTGCTCGATCAATCTCGCCAGCCTGTCGGAGATGATGGTGCTTGCGGACAAGTGCGGCATCGACGTCGAGCCGCTGGTGGACATCATCTGCGGTTCCTCGGGCGGAAGCTGGGCGGCGGAGGTTTACGGCCGCGCGCTGGCGGGGCGCACGCCGGACACACCCAAGCTGATCCGTGGCGGTTGGCCCGGCTACCGTGCCGGCGGAAAGGATCGCCAGATGTTCGACGCCATGCAGATCGCCTACGACCTGGAAGTGCCGGTGCCGGTGACCAATGCGGCCTATTCGCAGTTCCTCATGGCCCGGGGCGCGGGGAAGGTCGGTCTGTTCGAGCCGATCATCGAGATGCTCGAGGACATGACCGGCACAAGCGCTCGGGGCGAGCGCTTCAAGACCGCCAGCCGTTGAACGCGGCTGCAGCGATCCTGACGCGTCGATCCGGTCCGAACGCTCATCGATCGCCGTCCGAAGATGGCGGCCGCCGGGAACCAGGTCCGGCGGCGGGGTGCGCGAAAGCTTTGTGAGCCGTGGCGACCAGGGTTTCGCGCCCGGCAAGCATGTCCTGAAGCGTGCCGAATTGGTTCATGTAATGGCCGGAGAAGCCCAGCGCCTCCAGGCGGGCGAAGAGCGTCCCGAAATCCAGGGTGCCCTCACCGGGGCGCAGATGCTCCTCCACGGTGCCGCGGCAGTCGGCGAGCCTCACCTCCCGGCAGCGCGAGAAATCGAGCCCCTCCAGGAATCCCGCCACGCCCTCCGGCATCAGGTGCGCGTGGTTGGCCGTGAACGCGAACCCCAGGTTCGGGAAGGAAAGCGCGTCGAGGAGCAGGCGGAACTCCGCGAGCGCGCAGGCGATGTAGTTGACCTCCGCCTGCGCAGGCTCGGGATTGGTGTTCTCGAGCAGCAGCGTCACGCCGTCGGCTGCGGCGTACCGGCATGCGCGTTCCAGCCGGGCCAGCGCCGCGTCGACCCGGCGGCCGTGATCGGCGGTGAAGTGGTAGCCCGCATGCACGATCACCCATCCTGCGCCGGTGGCCGTGGCGGCGTCGACATAGGCGGACAGATAGGCGTCCACGGCGTCGCTGACGAAGGGCGATATCTCGGCCACGTTGACCGCCGAGAGGGTGTGCAGGCCGAGCCGGACGCCGGTCTCGCCGAGCAGGGCGCGGATGCCGGGAGCGCGGGCGGGAATGGTCTCCAGCCCGTTCGGGGCGAGGTCGATCTGGACGTCCAGGTACCGGACCCCGTGCGCGTGCGCCCAACGGATGGCGTCCTCGATCGGCAGGGCGTTTCCGGTGTCGACGCCGATGCGCTCCGGATGGATCATGCGTCTCGCGCCCCGGCGCCGCCACGGTCACCGCCGTATTCGTCCATGATCGCGCTGGCGGACCGCAGGATGTGATCGCGCATCGCCGCCTCTGCGCCGGCGGCATCGCGCTTGTTGAGGGCGGTGAGTATCATGCGGTGCTCCCGCACGCGGAGGTTCTTCTGCCGGGCGTCGGCGATGATGCGCTGGTAGCGCTTGATGCGGCCGCGGATGGCCTCGATGATCTCGATCAGGGGCGGGTTGGCGCAGTTGCGGGAGATGATGTCGTGAAAGCGCCCGCCCGCCTCCAGTGACGCCGGCAGGTCTCCGGCCTGGCTGAATGCCTGCATCCGCTCCAGCTGGCGGGCGAGGTCGTCCAGGGCGAAGCCGGTCAGGTTCGGCGTCGCGAGCCGGGCGGCCAGGCCCTCCACGCTGGCGCGGACCTCGTAGAGGTTCTGCAATTCACGCGTGTCGAGCGGGGCGACGATCACCCGGCCGCTCGGCTTGCGCAGCACGAAGCCTTCCTGCTCCAGCCTGCCGAATGCATCCCGCACCGGGCTGCGGCTGGTGCGGTGGGCGCGCGCGATCCCGATCTCGCTCAGCGCACATCCCGGCCGCAGGACACCCTCCATGATGTCGCGCCTGACGCTCAGATAGACGCTGTCCCGCAGCGGTCCCCGGGACAACTCCCCATTCCCCTGATCCATCTTCTCTCCACCTGCGCCAGTCCGTGGCCCCATGATCGTAGCGGACGCCATGGGCCGCGGCGAACGGGCCGCCCGGACTTCAAGATATCCATAGTGCGCGCATGCAAAACGGTCGACAGTTTTTCAAAACGGTATGCAGTTAATTGACATGGGCGGACCTTCGTGGAACGATTTTGGCCAATCGAGAAGCCGACCTGAAAACAGGCGGCACAGCGGGGCAACGTCGCTCGGACGGCCCGCAGCTCTGGGAGGAGCGCCATGAACGGACATTCTGAAGGTGACCATCCCGTCCACCGTGTCCTGAGGGGGGCGGCCGTCGCGGCGGCGGCCCTCGGCCTTGCGCTGGTGCTGGCGCCGCCTGCCGCCGCGCAAGGCTGGAAGCCCAGTCGCGACGTGGAGTTCGTGGTGCCATTCGGCATCGGCGGCGGGGCCGATCTGCTGGCCCGCACGGTCGTGAAGGTCATCCAGGCGGAGAACCTGCTGGACGGCAACATCTCCATCGTCAACAAGCCGGGCGGCGGTACGGCGGTCGGCGTGTCCTACGTGGCGGCGACCAAGAACGCGGATCCCCACACCATCGTCCTGATCAACCCGCAGACACAGATCACCCCGCTGCGGGTCCCGGACGCGCGCGGCTGGAAGGATCTCACACCGGTCGCGAACCTCCTTCTCGACGACTACCTGCTGTTCGCCCCCAAGGGCTCGAAATATTCCGACCTCGCCGACGTGGCCGAGGCAGGCAAGGCTGCCGCGGCGCGCACCATCTCCATCGGCTCGTCCGGCACGGCGGACGACATGGCGATCGCGCTGTTCGAGGCGGCCGCCGGGATCAAGCTGAACATCATCCGGTTCGACGGCGGGGGAGAATCGCTGACCGCCATGCTCGGCGGCCATGTCGAACTCGCCGCAGGCAATCCTCTGGAATTCATGGGGCATCTGAAGAGCGGCGCCGTATCTGCCCTCGGGGTTTATCGCGACACCCGCTTCGACGAGCTTCCCGACGTGAAGACCCTCGCCGAACAGGGCCTAAAGGCTCCCAACTTCCAGATGTGGCGGGGCATCGCGCTGCCGGCGGGGGTGCCGCCGGAGGCCGTCACCTAC
>JAEWEX010000115.1 GCA_023389135.1 Pseudomonadota bacterium
CTGGAAGGCATGGCGCCGGGCGCGGAGGTCTGGGCCCGGTTTGACCCCGCCGACGTGCTCGTCTTTGCTGACGAGCGGCAGCAGGGACGCACGGAGTAGGAGGCAGCCATGGCGACGCCGGAGCGAAGGGTGAACGACGTGGGCGGGCTCGACGCCGGCCCCATCGACCGTCATGAGCATGCGAACACGCTGTTCGAGAAGCGGGTCGACGCCATGGTGATGCTGCTGGTGGGGCCGCAGCTGGCGTGCTTCAGGGTCGACGCGCTGCGCCGCGCCATCGAGGGCATCACCCCGGAGGAATACGCCCGGCGCGGCTATTACGAGAAGTGGCTGATGGCCACGCGCGACCTGCTGATCGAGCAGGGCGTGGTCGGCCGGGAGGAACTGGACGCACGCATCGCCGCGCTGGCGGCGGAGGAGGCGTGATGGCGCCGTCATCCGAGCTCTCCGACGGACGTCCGGTGACGGTCCGCACCGGCCCGCCGGAGCCCCATTGCCGCACGCCGTGCTATCTGCGCGGGCGGCCGGGCGTGGTCGTGTCGGAGGTCGGCACCTATGGCGACCCCTCGCTGCTGGCCTACCACAAGCCCGGCCTGCCCAAGCGGCGGCTGTTCCGGGTGCGGTTCCGGCAGGCCGATTTGTGGCCCGGCTACCAGCCGGCCGGGGACACGGTGTTCGCCGATCTCTACGAAAACTGGCTCGAGCCGCGCCCGCAGGAGGGCTGAGCGATGCACGACGACCACGATCACGATCATGAGCACCACGACCACGAGCATGCTCCCGGCCACCGGCATCCTCCGGCCGCGGACGATCCTGAGGCGCCGCGGGAGGCGCGCCTGCTGGAGCGCGCGCTGCGCGAGCTGCTGGTCGAGAAGGGCGTGTTCACCGCCGAGATGATCCACCGCCAGATCGACGCCATGGACAGCCGCAACCCGGCGCTGGGCGCGCGCATCGTGGCGCGGGCGTGGACCGACGACGGTTTTCGCCGCGAGCTCGTGGCGGAGCCGCTGGCCACCATCGAGAAGGCGACCGGAATGCCCATGGTGGTCGCCGGCATGCCGGAGCTGCGCGTGGTGGAGAATGCGCCGGGCGTCCACAATGTGGTGGTGTGCACGCTGTGCTCCTGCTACCCGCGCATGCTGCTCGGCATCCCGCCGGCCTGGTACAAGGCGACCGACTATCGCGCCCGCGTGATCCGCGAGCCGCGCAAGGTGCTGGCCGAGTTCGGCCTCGCGCTGGACGAGGCCACGGAGGTCCGGGTCCACGACAGCACGGCCGACATGCGCTACCTGGTGCTGCCGCAGCGTCCCGCCGGCACAGAGGCGTGGGACGCAGCCGCGCTGGAGGCCATCGTCACCCGCGACTGCATGATCGGGACCGCGGTGCCGAAGGCCGCCGGGACGCCGCAATGACGGCGGCCGGGCTCCACGCGAACTATGCCGGCGTGTTCGACGGCGCGGTCGGGCTCGGCCGCTCGCCGGCGCTGCTGATCATCGACTTCGTCAACGCCTATACGACGCCCGGCGCGCCGCTGTTCGCGCAAGGGGTGGTGGAAGCCGTCGAGGCGACGGCGCCGCTGCTCGCCCGCGCGCGGGAGGCCGGCATTCCGGTGATCTTCACCCGGGTGGAGTTCCATCCCTCGGGCCTCGACGGCGGGCTGTTCGTGAAGAAGGTTCCGGTGCTGCGCGCGCTGGTCCAGGGCGAGCCTCTGGGCGATATCGTGCCGCAACTGGCCCCGCGCGCCGACGAGCTGGTCATCGTCAAGAACTACGCGTCCTGCTTTTTCGGCACGTCGCTGGCCGCGACGCTGACGGCGGCCGGCCGCGACACGCTGATCCTGGCGGGCTGCTCCACCAGCGGCTGTGTGAGGGCGACCGCCGTGGACGGCATGCAGCACGGCTTCCGGGTGATCGTGCCGCGCGAGTGCGTCGGCGACCGCCACGCCGCGCCGCACGAGGCGAACCTGTTCGACATCAACGCCAAGTATGGCGACGTGGTCGGCCTCGACGAGCTGATGGCGCGGCTGGGCGGGGCCGCGGCCTAAGCAGGCTCAAGACCTGCCGCGATAATGATCCCGCAGCGCCGCCTGGAGGCCGGCCACGACGGCCGCGGTCACCTCCCCGGCCGGGCGCGAGGCGCTGGCGGTCCCGGCGGCGGCCACTCGCGCCGCCCCCATGTCCCCCGCAAGCAGCCGCCCGTCCCGGTACAGGATGCGGCCGGCGACCATGGTCAGCGTCACGTCGGCGCCGCCGGCGCGGGCGAGCATGGCCTCCACGGCATCCATGTCAGGATCGAGCCAGGCGCCGCGGGCGCGGGCGAGCCCCACGGCGACCATGTCGGCGCGGGCGCCCGGGACGAGCGCATGCGGTCCTTCGAGGAAGATCGCGCGCGCCCCGTTGGCGGTCGCCATGGCGATCTGTTCGGCGGCGGAGGGGCCTTCCCCGCCGATCCCCGGCTCCCGGCCCAGCAGCGCCGCCAGCCGCAATTCGCGCAGGAAATCCTCGTCGTCGGCCAGCGCGCAATTGTCGGTACCGACCGCCAGGGTGATGCCGGCGCGGCGCATGGCGGCCACGGGCGGCGGGCCGTTGTAAAGGCGCATGTTGGCGCCGGGATTGGTCACGATGACCAGCCCGTGCCGCGCCGCGGCCGTCATGTCCGCTTCGCGCGCCTGCGCGAAGTGGGCGGCGCTGGCACGGGCCTCCAACACGCCGAGCGCGGCCAGCCGCTCGACCGCGCCTCCGGGGTAGAGCCGGCGGGCGGCCTCGGCCTGGGCCGGGGATTCCAGCAAGTGAAAGTGCATGCCGATGCCGTGCTGCGCCGCGTCGCGCGCGAGCGCGCGCCATGCCTCGTCGCTGACCCATTGCGGTCCGGCGGGTCCGTAGGCCAGCGTCACGGTCGGGTGGCCGGCATGGTCCGCGCGCAGGCGGTGCATCAACGCGATGGTCGCCTCCACCGAGGCCAGGTAGGCCGGCCGTGCGGCGGCGACCAGCGCCCGCGCCGCCGCAGGCAGGCCGCGCAGAAAGGCCGCTTCGTCCGCCGGCGGGTAGACCAGGCCGCCGCGGTCGGCGAAGCCGACGCAGACGGTTGCCCGCATACCCGTCTCCTCGTAGGCGCGGATGACGCCGCGCAGCTCCGCCTCGTAGTCGCCGGTGCCATAGGAATAGTTGGCGTGCAGCGTCGCCGTGACGCCGTTTGAGATCATCTGGAGCGCGGCGAGGCGCGTCAGCGCGCGCGCGTCGGGCGCCCCGCGACCGCGGCGGGCCGCGATCCAGGGTTCCAGCGCGTCGTCGGGATAGCCGAGCTGGATCTGGCTCAGCCCGCGCCCATGCTGGTGCGCGTTGATCAGGCCCGGCATCAGAACGGCGTCGCCCAGCTCGACGCGGGCCGCGCCGGGGTGGAGTCGCGCGATCTCGTCCGCCGGCCCGCAGCCGGCGATGCGCCCGCCCGCGACCGCGACAGCGCCTGGAAATGCGCGCGCGCCCGGCCCCGTAAGCACATGATCTGCGACGAGGACGGTGTCCGCGATCACGGGAACAGCAGGCGCGGCAGCCACAGCGCCATGTCGGGCCAGGCCATCAGCAGGCCGACGAAGCCCAGCATCAGCACCACGAACGGCAGGGCGCCCACCACCACGTCCATGACCGACCCGCGACCGCGCACGCCCTGCACGATGTAGAGGTTCATGCCGACGGGCGGGGTGATGAGGCCGATCTCCATCATGATGACGAGGAATATCCCGAACCAGACCGGATCGATGCCGAGATGCAGGATGATGGGCATCACGATGGGGATGGTGGCGATCATCATGGACAGCGTCTCCATGAAGCAGCCTAGCACCAGATAGAACACCACCAGCAGCAGCAGCACCTGGAACGGCCCCGCGCCGAGGTCGGTGATGACGCGGGTGAGCGCCTGCGGGATGCCCAGCACGCCGATCACGAAGTTGAGGAACTGCGCCGCCACGACGATCAGCAGGATCATGGCCGATATCTTCACGGTGGACAGCATCGCCTCGTGCAGCATGGCGATGGAGAAGCGGCCCTTGAGGATCGTCACCGCCAGCGCGCAGACGACGCCGATGGCGGCAGATTCCGTGGGCGTCGCCCAGCCGGCATAGATGGTGCCCATGACCACCGCGAAGATCGCCATGGGCGGAAAGATGTCGATGAGACTGCGCATCCGCTCGGCCAGGGGCCGCTGCGGCGACGGCACGCCTGCGAGCGCCGGTCGCCACAGCGAGACGCCGACGATGTAGGCCATGAAGACGAATGTCAGCAGGATGCCCGGCACGATGCCCGCGGCGAACAGCTGGCCGATGGAGGTGTTGGTCATCGAGCCGTAGATGATCATGTTGATCGACGGCGGAATCAGGATGCCGAGGGTCGCGCCGGCCGCGATCGAGCCGGTGGTGAGCCGCTCGTCGTACTTCATGCGGTGAAGCGCCGGCATTGCGACCGTGCCGATGG
>JAEWEX010000269.1 GCA_023389135.1 Pseudomonadota bacterium
GTCGAGGGCCTCGGTGACGCCCTGCTTCACGTCGGGAGCCAGGCCGTCCCACCACATCTTGTTGGCGCCGACGATGTAGAAGTTGTACTGCCAGTTGATGCGGCTGACCTGCGAGACGATCTCGTGAAGGCCCGCGCCGAGCAGCGCGTTCGGCACCGGCTCGACCATATCGATGACGCCCTGCTGCAGCGCGGTCGGCACCTCCGACCACGACATGCCGACCGGGTTCGCGCCCAGGATCTGCATGGTCTTGAGGTCGACCGGCGTCGACTGGACGCGGATCTTCATGCCCTTCATGTCAGCCGGCACCAGCACGGGCTTGTCGCGGCGATAGGAGAAGTCGCGCGGACCGTTGATCCAGATCGCGATGGGCGTGATGTTCTTGGCTTCGAGCTCCGGGAAGATGGCGGCCCGGATCTCGGGGTCGCTGGTCGCCTCCTGCACCGCCGCGGCGGTGGAGAACAGGAACGGCAGCGACAGCGCGTTCACCTTGGGGGCGTGGGGGGCATACACGCCCTGGCCCGGAGCGATGATTTGGGCGCTGCCGAGCTGGACGCCCTGGACCTGGGTGTTCTGGTCGAACAGCGCGCCGGAATGGTGCAACTCGACCGACACCTTGTCGCCGAGGCGGGTCTCAAGCTCCTTCTTGAGAAGCTCGAAGGTCTGCCCCTTCACGCCCAGCGCGTTGTTGTCGTTGGACATGACGATCTTGGTCTGCGCCGTCGCCGGCGCGGCGAAGGCCAGGCCGGCGATCACGGCGGCGCCGACCGCGCCGAATGCTCTTCTGGAAAGTCTCATCGTTCCCTCCCTAGGAAGTGCTGAGTTGCGTCGCCCCCTACCCCATTATCAACCGGGGCAGGAACAGCGACAGTTCGGGTATGTAGGTGACAAGTATTAGCACGACGATCGTGACGCACATCCACGGCAGGACAGCACGGAATACTTCCAGAACTTCCATGCGCGAGATGGCGCTTCCGACGAACAGGTTGAGGCCGACCGGCGGCGTGACGAGGCCGAGCTCGATGTTGACGATCACGACGATGCAGAAGTGGACCGGGTCGATGCCCAGCGCCACGGCGGCGGGGAACAGCACCGGGATCAGCATCAGGATGGTGGGCACGCCCTCGAGGAACAGGCCGACGATCACCAGCAGGATGTTGACGAGCAGCAGGAACAGCCAGGGCGGCATGTTCAGCTCGACCAGGAACCGCCCCACGGCGGCGGGCACGCCGAGCTGGGTGATGAAGAACGAGAACAGCAGCGCGTTGGTGGTGATGAAGAAGATCATCCCGACCGTCGGCGCGGTCTCCATGACCGTGTTCGCGACCGAGCGCAGCGAGGATTCGCGGTAGATGAACAGGCCCACGAACAGCGCCAGCAGCGCCGCGATCACCGCCGCCTCGGTCGGCGTGAAGATGCCGCCGCCCTGGTAGCGCACGCCGAACAGCTCGAAGCCGGGAAAGCCGTAGATGCCGATGAAGATGACCATGGGCAGCATCAGCGCGGGAAGCGCGGAGCGCGTGGCGACGCCGCGCTGGCGCCAGGTCGCCCTCGGGCGCATGGGCGTGTTGTGCCGGCGGGCGAGGAAATAGGCCATGCCCAGCAGGCCGCCGGCATAGATCAGGCCGGGAATGATGCCGGCGATGAACAGCCGCGTGATCGAGGTCTCGGTCACGAAGCCGTAAAGGATCATCGGGATCGAGGGCGGGATCAGGATGCCGAGCGAGCCGGAGACGGCCAGCGCGCCGATGGCGTAGTGGCGGCTGTAGCCCTCGGCCACAAGGGAGGGGTACATCACCCGCCCCACGGCCGCCACGGTGGCGGGGCTCGACCCGGAGATCGCCGCGAACAGGGTGGACGGCAGCACCGCCGTCATGCCCAGCCCGCCGCGCAGGTGGCCGACGAAGGAATTGGCGAAGTTCACCATGCGGCTGACCAGCCCGCCGGTCTCCATCAGCGCCGCGGCGAAGAAGAAGAACGGCACCGCCATCAGCGTGAAGTGCATCAGGTTCGACAGCACCTTCTGCCCGACGATCTCCGGCGGGATCGGCGCGAACATCATGGACGTCACGATGGCGGAGGCGCCCAGCGCCACGGCGATCGGCGCGCCGATGACGATCAGCGCAAAGAACACGACGAGCAGGAACGCGAGCGTCACGAGCCGCCTCCGAGATGGGTGGCGTCGGCGCCGAGTTCCTGCGGGGCGTGACCGCGGGCGGTCCTGGCCAGCGCCTGAATGTAGCGCAGCGCGAACAGGCCGAGCGTCACCGGGCCGAGCAGGTACACGATCCAGTCGGGCAGCTCGGTCTCCGGTGAGATGGTGCCCATCTGGTTGAGGAACAGCACGTATCGCAGCCCGCAATAGAAGAAGTAGCCGCACAGCGCGAACGCCACGAGATCCGCGACGAAGCGCATGGCGAGCTTGGGCCGCCGCGGCAGCAGCATGGACACCACGTCCACCCGCACATGGCGGTCGTCGCGCACGGCGCGGGCGCCGGCGAACAGCATGGCCATGACCGTGAACAGGACGAAGAACGCCTCCGACCAGTGGAACCCGGCGTTGAAGACGTAGCGCAGCACCACCTGGGCCGTGCCGATCAGAAGCGCCACCGCCATGCCGCCGAGGATCACGACGGCCTCGACGCGCGAGCAGGCGCGGTCGATCAGCTCGAACATGCGGCTCATGGCCGGAGCCCTCCCGTACCCATGCCGGTCATCCCACGGTCTCGATGTCCATGGGGAACAGGCCGTCCAGGTCGTGCGCCCGCATCAGGTGATAGATGTTGAAGCGGAAGGCGGGCCCGATGGACACCTCCGGCGGCGTGAACGGGAAGGCGAGGTTGCCGCCCGTGGAGAGCCGGCCGGGATAGCCGTGGTGAAGCAGGTACTGCTTGGCGGTGCGCACCACCTCGGCCGCGCGCTCGCGGGTCGGGGCGATGCATTCCGCCATGACGAAGGCCTCGTCGGGCAGCCGGCGCTCGGCGATGGCCATGCGCACGCCGTCGACGCCGTAGATGCGCCACTTGATGGTGTAGTCCTGGACGCCGTCCTCGCAGACCAGGTCGCGCACGACCTCGTCCAGCTCCTCGAAGATGGTCTCGTGGCGGGCGATGAAGCGGGGATCGGCGGTGCCGCCCATGAGGATCGCGCGCTCGCCGATGGAGCACGCGCCCTCGATCTTGACCATGGGCTCGGCGGCGTCCTCCCAGGTCGCGCCCTCGACGCGGGTGCGACGGTCGTCGATGGCGGTGTAGGTCGCGCGGGTGAGGTCGAGGCAGCCCTCGGGCTCCTGCACCGTGAACGGATCGCTCTGCTCGTAGAGGCTGTGGGCGGCCACCGAGGTGGGCGTCGCGCGACGCTGCGGGGCCATGCTCTCCAGCACGAAGCCGGTCTCGTCCAGCGTCGCCAGGATGGCGTCGCGGCCGCCGGGCACGCAGCACAGCGAGGCGCATTCGATGATCTTGGCCATGTGGACCGCGAGGCCCGTGGGCATGCCGGCGAGCGAGGCCAGCCCGGCGAAGATCGCGGTGTCGCAGGCGCGGCCGGCGACGACCACGTCGACATCGGCCGCCAGAGCACGCGCGATCGAGCTCATGCCCATCTGGCCGACGATGTTCGCGGCGGCGTCGACATCCTCCTCGGTCAGGTCGGGCATGCCGTCGAAGGAGGAGACCTCTCCCGCGCGGATGGCGGCCTTCAGCGCATCGCGGGGAATGTCGGCGCCGATCACGGCGAGGCGAAAGGACAGCCCTTCTTCCTTGGCGATGGCGCGAAGCAGGTCGCAGGTCTGCTTCAGGTGCGGGCCGGCGCCGGCGGAGCCCGCCGAGCCGATCACCAGCGGCACGTTCAGCTGGCGCGCGCCAAGAAGCACCTTGCGCAGGTCGCGCCGGGTCGAGGCCGGCGCGGTGGCAAGCTGGCCCGAGCCCAGATAGTGCGGGCCGATGTCGATGGAGCCCATGTCGCAGCCGATCATGTGCGGCTTGCGCGCGAGGCCTGCCTGGAACGCGGGCGTCGGCACGCCGTAGCCGAGCTGGCCGGAGGCGCCGAGGAAGCGCATCTCGCGGACGCCGGAGCGCGCGAATTCCTCCAGGAAGCGGCCGCTGGCGCTCATATCTCCACCCCCAGCAGCGGCGAATGCTGCTGCGCGCCGTAGACGTCCCGGTCGCCCGGGTCGCCCGCCATGATGGGACGCGGCAGCACCACCTTGATGGCGCGGCCGAGCGGATACTCGATCACCTGCACGTCTGCCTCGCTCATGCCGTAGAGGCGCGCCACCGGCCCGGCGCCGAGCGCGCCCGAGGCCAGCACGCGCCGGTAGTCGTCGTCCGTCTCGAAGATGACGTCCAGCGTCAGCCGGCGCGGGCCGGCGTTCTTGCTGCGGATCACCTTGGCGATATCCTGGAGGAGCACCGCGTATTCCTTCGCTTGCGCTTTCAGATGAGGGCGAGCGCCGCGATCAGCGGTTCTCGACGGTGGCTTCCTCGATCTCGTAATATTCCTCGAGGCCGACGATGTCCTCGATGTCCTGACGGCACTTGACGAACTCTTCGTTGGTCAGCCCCGTGTACTGGCCGCTGGCGCGCAGCTCGGCGAGCATGTTCTTGATGGCCCAGAAGCCGGCGCCGAGCACGACCTGCGCGTCGATGCAGGCGGCGTAGCCCATCTGCTTCAGCTCATCGATGGAGAAGATCGGCCGGCCGTCGCGGTTGCCGCGGCTCATGACGTAGACCAGCGGCAGCTCGCACACCTTCGGCGCGCGCTCGGCCTCGTCACGGCTGCGGGGGAACAGCAGGCCCATGTCGGCGCCGGTGTCGACGCAGCGGTTCAGCCGGTCGGCCGCCTCGTCGAGGCCGAGCTCGCGGCAGACGTCGGTGCGCGCGATGACGACGAAGTTCTTGTCCATCTCGTCGCGGGCCTTGCAGGCGTAGCGGATCTTCATAACGAAGTCTTCGGTCGGGATCGCGTGGACCTGGTACTTGTGGTAGTGCGCGCGCTTGGGGAACAGCTGGTCCTCGATGTGCACGCCGGCGATGCCGCCGGTGATGAACTCGCGCACCGTCCGCATGGTGTGCAGCGGCTCGCCGAAGCCTGCGCCGGCATCGCACAGCACCGGGATGTCGACGCTGCGCGCCGCGCGGCTGGCGATGTCGACCTGCTCGGTCATGGTCAGGAGGGGCTCGGTCTTGGCCGAGGACGCGCCGCTGACATAGCCGCCCACATAGGTGGTCTCGAAGCCCGCCTGCTGGACGAGGCGCGCGGTCAGCGGATCGTAGACCGACGGCATGTGCAGGAAGGTCCGGGCGGCGAGAAGCTCACGAAGGCGGGCTGACGGCGACTGCATACCACTCCCCTGTGGGTGTGCCCGGCACCGGCTGGCGCCGGAGGGCAGTTCGTTGGACGCCCCGCCTGCCGGCAGGACGCGCGTGCGGACGGCGGACGCCGGTCGGCGACCGCAATTGATGGCATATTGCTCGTTCAAAATACCGCATGAGTCAATCGTCAAAATGGGTCACGGGACGCTTGGGCGGCCGGCGCCAGGGCTGACACGGGATCGCGGTTCAGGCAGATTGGGCCCTCAGGAAGCGATCCCCCATGTCAGACCTCGTCGCCACCTTGGCCGCGCAGATCGCGGACTTCATCCGTTTCGAGCGGCTGCCGAACGAGACCCGGCTGCCCGAGCGGCAGCTCGCCGACCAGTTCAAGGTGTCGCGCTCGCCGGTGCGCGAGGCGCTGAAGCTGCTGGAGGATCGCGGCGCGGTCCGCCACGTTCGCGGCCAGGGGTTCCTCACCACCGGCGACGTCGACGGCGACATCTCCGAGGAGCTTCTCGCCGACCAGGCCGACGGCGACCTCTACCTGCAACTGGCGGAGGACCACCTCACCGGCGCGATCCCGGAACGGATCAGCCAGAACGCGCTGATGCGCCGCTATGGCGCGACGCCCGGCCAGCTCAAGCGGGTGCTGATGCGGGCGAGCCAGGAGGGCTGGGCCGAACGTCTGCCGGGCCACGGCTGGGGCTTCCTGCCGGTGCTCAAGTCCATGGAATCCTACGAGCAGAGCTACAGCTTCCGCATGCTGATCGAGCCGGCCGGCATGCTGGAGCGCGGCTTCGTGCTCAACGGCCCGGTGCTGCGGCGGGTGCGCGCGGAGCAGGAGAGCCTGCTCGGCACCGACATCGGCGCGCTGTCGGCCTCGGTGCTGTTCCAGGCCGGCGTGCGCGTGCACGAGGCCATCATGGAGTGCTCGGGCAACGCGTTCTTCATCGACGGGCTGAGAAGGGCCAATCAGCTGAGGCGGCTGCTCGCCTATCAGCGCATCACGCCGAGCTGGGTCGCCAACTGCCAGAGCCACATCCGCATCATCGACCTGCTGGCCGAAGGCCGCCGCGACGAGGCGGCAGCGCTGATGAAGAACCATCTGGAAGCGTCGCTGGAGGGCAGCCGGATGATCGTCAAGCGGATATCCCGCGCCATCGCGGCCGGAAGCGAACTGCCGCGGCCGTGACGGTCCGGGGCCTGGGTAGCTGGGTGCTCCGGTCAGGCCGGAGCATGACCGTGTTCCCGCCGCCCCTACCGCAACCTCGCCCGCTCTCCTCCGTCGCCCTCCGGCCCGACCGGAGGGCCCAGCTGTTCCGAGTGTGGGAGGCAGGCAAGCTGGGTGCTCCGGTCAGGCCGGAGCATGACGGTGTTCCCGCGGCCCCTCCCGCAACCTCGCCCGCTCCCCTCCGTCGCCCTCCGGCTCGACCGGAGGGCCCAGCTTCGACACCGAGCCCGAGGCAAGCCAGGTGCTCCGGTCAAGCCGGAGCATGACGGTGTTCCCGCGGCCCCTACCGCAACGTCTCCCGAACGCCGCCGCGTCCGGGATGACGTGGAGGTCGCCTCAGGCCGGCACCGGCCGGCCCATGATCGGATAGGCCGGATCGGTGTAGTGCGGCACCGCGGTGACGCCGGGGGGCACGAGGCCGGTCGCCATCTGCTCGTCGCCGTCCGTCCAGGCCACCTCCACCGCCTTGCGGTAGGTGCGCCACTGCTCCAGCGTGCGCGGGCCGACGATGGCGCCGGTCACCAGCGGGTTCGCCAGAACCCACGCCACCGCGAACGCCGCGGGGTCCGCGCCGCGGCTGCGGGCGTGCTCGGCGAAGGTCGCCGCAGCCGCGAGGTTCTCCGGCCGGTACTCCGACTGCAGCATCCGCTTGTTGCCGGAGGCGGCGCGGCTGTCGGCGGGCGGCGTGCCCTCCGTCGCATACTTACCCGACAGCACGCCGCGCGCGATGGGGCTGTAGGCCACCACGCCGAGACCCAGATCGGCGCAGGCGGGAAGCTGCTCGACCTCGGCGGTGCGGTTGAGCGCGTGGTAGAGCGGCTGGCTCACCACCGGGCGGTCGATGCCCAGACCGTCGCAGATGGCGCAGATCTTCGCCACTCGCCAGGAGCGGTGG
>JAEWEX010000281.1 GCA_023389135.1 Pseudomonadota bacterium
GCACAGGATGGAGCCGCGGTGGGACATGCCTCCGAAGCGGAAGCCGCCATTGCCGTAGGCGTCGATGGGCGCGCGGTCAGGCAGGAACGGCGTATCCGGGCGCTCGGCCATGTGCCGCGATCCGGGCTCAGCGCGCCTCGACGACAGCCTCGTCAGGCTCGGCCGTCGCGGAGGCTGCCTGCATCATACCGGGCCGGACGCCGAAATAGATCAGGATCGGCGCCGCGATGAAGATCGAGGAATAGGTGCCCACGACCACGCCGACCAGCATGGCCGTGGTGAAACCATGGATCGCCTCGCCACCGAAGATGTGCAGCGCCAGGACCGCCAGCAGCGTCGTCAGCGAGGTCACGATGGTGCGCGACAGCATCGAATTGACGGCGATGTCGAGCAGCTCCTTGATCGGCATCTTCTTGTACTTGCGCAGCATCTCGCGGATGCGGTCGTAGATCACGACCGTGTCGTTGATCGAATAGCCCATGACCGTCAGCAGGGCCGCGATCGACGTCAGGTCGAAGTCGATCTGCATCACCAGGTAGATGCCGACCATCATGAAGACGTCATGCAGCGTGGTGATCACCGCGCCCAGGGCGAACTGCCACTCGAACCGGAACCAGAGGTAGATCAGGATCGAGAACATCGACAGCAGAACCGCCACGGCGGAGTTGCGGATCAGCTCCGACGAAACGCTCGGACCGACGGTCTCCACACGGCGGATCTCGTAGTCCGCGCCCAGCGCGTTGCGTACGCTGGAAACCTGAGCCTGAAGCTCGCCCTCGGCCTCCTCGTCGCTGCCGAAGCGGATCAGCACGTCCTCGGGCTCGCCGAACTCCTGGATCTGGACGCCGTCCAGACCGAGATCGCCCAGGGTCGACCGCAGCGTCGCAACGTCGGCCGGGCCGGAGGTCGAGCGCGCCTCCATGAGCGTGCCGCCGCGGAAGTCGATGCCGAAATTGAGGCCCATCGTGACGAACAGGACGAAGGTCAGCAGGGACAGCGCCGCCGACAGCGGGAAGCTGACCTTGCGCAGCGTCATGAAGCGCAGGCGCGTCTCGGTGGGAAGGAAGCGGACGAGGGCCATGGCGGTTTCCTCCCGCGCTCAGATCGGGATCGCGGCGGGGCGGCGCATGCGCACCCACGTGGCGATGACGAGGCGCGTCAGCGTATAGGCCGTGAACACCGTCGCGATGATGCCGACGCCGTAGGTCACGGCGAAGCCGCGCACCGGGCCCGAGCCGCCGAGCGCGAACAGGATCATCGCCGTGATCAACGACGTGATGTTGGAATCCAGGATCGTGCCCAGCGCTCGCGAGAACCCGAAATCCAGCGCCGAGATGGCCGAGCGGCCATCGCGCGCCTCGTCGCGGATGCGCTCGAAGATGATCACGTTGGAATCCACCGCCATCCCGACCGTCAGCACGATGCCGGCGATGCCCGGAAGCGTCAGCGTCGCGCCCAGCGCCGAGAGCACCCCGAAGATGAGCACGATGTTGATCACGACCGCCAGCACGGCGAACACGCCGAACAGGCCGTAGACAGCGATCATGAACACCACGACCGCGACGGCGCCGATCACGGCCGCGATCTCGCCGGCCTCGATGGAGTCCTGGCCGAGACCGGGACCGACCGTGCGCTCCTCGACCACCTCCAGCGGCGCCGGCAGCGCGCCGGCGCGCAGCAGGATCGAGAGGTCGTTGGCGCCCTGGACGGTGAAGTTGCCCGAGATCTGGCCCGAGCCGCCGAGGATCGGCTCGCGGATGACCGGTGCCGAGATCACCTCGTTGTCGAGGATGATGGCGAACGGCCGGCCGACATTCTCCTGGGTCGCCGTGGCGAAGCGGCGCGCGCCGTTGGCGTTGAAGCGGAAGGTTACCACCGGCTCGTTGGTGCGCTGGTCGAAGCCGGGCTGCGCGTCGATCAGGTCCTCGCCGGCGACCAGCACCCGCTGCTCGATCAGATAGGGGATCGGCGGGTCGTCGGTGGAATACAGCACGTCCGCCTCGGCCGGCGGCCGGCCCTGGATCGCCTGTTCCGCCGTCATCGACTGATCGACCATGCGGAAGGTGAGCTGCGCCGTCTGGCCGAGCAGCGCCTTGAGGCGCTCGGGATCGTCCAGGCCCGGCACCTGGACGAGGATGCGGTTGGCGCCCTGACGGGCGATGTTCGGCTCGGTGGTGCCGAGCTGGTCGATGCGGCGGCGGACGATCTCGATGGACTGATCGACCGCGGAGCGCACCCGCTCGGCGATGCCGGCCTGGGTCAGGGTGACCGAGATGCGGTCGCCCTCGCTGGTGACCTCGATGTCGTTGACGCCCGGGCCACCCATGACGTTTCCGGCGCCGACCGGCACCGCGGTCGCGCGCAGCGCTTCGACCGCACGCTCGACATCGCCTGCCTCGCGCAGGCGCACCTGGGCGCCGCTGTCGGTGACGCCGAGGCCGGTATAGCCGATCCGCAGGTCGCGCAGCACGCGGCGGATCTCGTCGCGAGCAGTGGCGGCGCGCTCGCGCCGGAGCGCGTCGCCGTCCACCTCGAGCAGCAGGTGCGACCCGCCCTGAAGGTCCAGCCCCAGCACCACGGTGTTGGACGGCAGCCAGTCCGGCATGCTGGCGCGCACATTGGCCGGCAGCACGTTGGGCAGCGCGAACATCACGCCGACCAGCGTTATCGCCAGGATCAGCAGCGTCTTCAGGCGGGAGAAATGCAGCATGTCGCGATGGAGCCCCGGACCCGCGGGCCGCTCAGCTCGCCTCGTCCTTGACCGGCTCGCCCTTGGCGCGGACCTCGGAGATCATGGCGCGGGCCACGCGCACCTTCACGCCCTCGGACACCTCGACCTGGATTTCGCTGTCGTCCGTCACCTTGGCGATCTTGCCGATCAGGCCGCCGGCGGTGACGACCGTGTCGCCGCGGCGCAGGTTCCTGACCATCTCCTGATGGGCCTTCACGCGCTTCTGCTGCGGCCGCAGGATCAGGAAATACATGATCACGAAGATCAGGATGAACGGCAGCATCGAGATCAGGAGGCCGCCGCCGTCCGGCGCGCCGGCTGCCTGGGCGTAAGCGGGGGTGATCAGCATGAAGAGGAACTCCTGAGGCGATGAAGCGGATCGGGCGGACGCGAAGCATCCGGCGCCAAGGCCCAAACGATGCGACGCTCTTCCGGAAAAGCGCGCGGACTATAGCTACGGCGTCGCGGAAAGCAAACAAGAGTGACCCGTTCAACTGCCCGCGACATGGACAGCCCGTCGCATTGGCGGCTATCACCCGCTGCCACGACAGGACGACCGCGCCATGACCCTGCCCCCGAACGCCGATCCCGCGACGCTGACCGCATTGCTGACCCGAATCGCGGAGGCGCTGGAGCGCGCGGCTCCGGCCCCGGCGGGCGGAGCCGACTTCGCCGCCGCCGACGCCTTTGTCTGGAACGCCTCGATGCGGCGGTTCACCGCGGTGCCGGCGGTGGCGCGCGTCGAGATCGGCCTGCTCAAGGGCATCGACCGCGTCCGCGATATCCTGATCGACAACACGGAGCGCTTCGCGCGCGGACTGCCGGCCAACAACGCGCTGCTCTGGGGCGCGCGGGGCATGGGCAAGAGCTCGCTGGTCAAGGCCGTCCATGCCGACATCAACGCCCGGCTCGCCACCGAGGGCGTTGCGCCCCTGAAGCTGGTGGAGATCCATCGCGAGGACATCGAGAGCCTGCCCGACGCCATGGCGGTCCTCCGGTCTGCGCCGTTCCGCTTCCTGCTGTTCTGCGACGACCTGTCGTTCGACCCGCAGGACACATCCTACAAGTCACTCAAGGCGGCGCTGGAAGGCGGGCTGGAGG
>JAEWEX010000284.1 GCA_023389135.1 Pseudomonadota bacterium
GGATAAGGCCATTCAAGCTGGGCCCTCCGGTCGAGCCGGAGGGCGACGGGGGGTGGGGCAACCCCTCCTGTCATCCCGGAAACGGCGAAGCCGTTATCCGGGATCCAGGAACACCGTCCCGTCCCGGCGGCAACGCCTTGCGTCCTTTGAGACGCGGCCTTTTGGCCGCTCCTCAGGATGGAGACCGGCGGCGCATGGCTCCACCGCTCAATGCAGCCCCACCCCCTCGCTCACGCCGAGAAGGCTCGAAGGGCCGTCCCGGAGCACGCCCAGGCATCGGCTCACGGTGTCCAGTTCACCCGCCACAGCGCCTCCACCGTGGCTGCGCCGGACACCAGCGCACCGGTGACCGCGGCCATGCCGGCGAACGGCATCCGGCGGTTGACCAGCGCGGCCACCGCCAGCGCCGCCGGCGGCATCACCGCGACGAAATAGCGGCCCTGCACGCCCCACACCGCCGGCTCGCCCGGGGGCGTCCAGGTGATGAACAGGATGAGGTAGACCCCGACCGTGTAGCCGACCACGATCGCCAGCGACCACGCCGCGATCCGCGCCCGCGCCGCGCCGTCGAGGCCGAGCCGGTCGACGGCGGCGACCGCCAGCAGCGCGCCGATGACCGGGTAGGCCAGCCAGTGCAGCCTTGTGTCGAGCCAGCCCAGCACCCCGACCGCCTGGCGGGACAGGCCCGCCAGCTCTCCGGTGAGGCTTGCCAGCATGACGCGCGGGAAGTGCAGCGGGTTGTCCGCCATGAAGGCGAGCTTCCAGCCGACCTCGAAATGCTCCCGCGGATATTTGCCGCTGGCGTAGAGCCGCCATGCGGCCATCTCGGCGTCCACCGCCCAGATCCAGAGCGGCGACAGCACCAGCCCCGGCAGCACCACCAGCGCCACCGCCTTCCAGCGCCGGGGCAGGTCGCGGAAGCGGTGGACCATGGGTTCCAGCAGGATGAAGATCAGCTGCGGCGGCTTGGCCAGCACCGCCAGCGTGGTCCACAGCGCCCGCCGGCCGGCGCCGGCCCCGTTCAGGCCCGACGCAGCGCGCAGCGCCAGCGCCGTGACCAGCAGGGCGAGGCTGTTGGTCGCCCCGTCCGCGCCCACCACCGAACGGCCGTAGACCGCGGCCGGCAGCATCGCGATCAGGAAGAACGCCCATTGCAGCCGCGGCGCAGCGGCGACCGCGACGGCGGCCACCGCCGTGAAGGCGGCGAGCCCGAAGGCGCGCATCAGGGTGATGGTCTGGAGAAAGTCGAGCCCCATGGCCCGCGCCAGCGCGCCGGCGACCGCATGGGGCGCGTAGGCCACGGGGCTGTAGCCCTCGGTGCCCTCGAACGGGATGAACACCGGCGCGCGGCCCGGCTGCGGCGCCGGGCGCGCGCCATACTCCGCCACCACGCTGCGATAGCTGAAGCCGTCCTTCCAGATGTCGCCGCGGCGCGACGCGAAGAACGCGTAGTCGTCATGGATGTCGGCCGGTATGAAGAGGCCCTTTCGGCCGCCGACCTCGGTCTGCGGCAGCACGATGCCCTGGGCATAGGCGTAGGCGCGCGCGAAATGCGCCGGCTCGTCCGGCCCGCGCATGGGCGGATTGAGCAGGATGCAGGCCGCGCCGAACAGTGCGGACAGGACGACCAGCAGCGTCGCGGGGCCGATGCGCAAGCGCGCGGCGCGCGCGGGCGCGATCTCGCCGGCCGGCGCCGCCGCGCCGGTCTCCGTGGTCCGGTAGAGCGCGCGCGCCGTCAACTGGCGGCGACCACGAGCAGGCCCGCCACGATGAGGCCGAGGCCCACGGCGTGGCCGGGCGTGATCGTCTCCTGGAACAGCAGCGCGCTCGCCGCCGCCACCAGGATGAAGCTCAGCGCCATGTAGGGGTAGAGCCGGCCGAGCGGCGCCGTCTGCAGCAGCACGATCCACAGGACGGTCGCAAACCCGTAGATCGCCACCGCCGCCGCGCCATAGGCCGCGACCTCGGGCGTGAACGGCGTGCCCGCGCGGTGCAGCGCGCCCGCGACCAGCTTGAACAGCACCTGGCCGGCGGCGATCAGCGCCACGCAGAACACCGCGCCGAGATGGGTCGCAAGCGTCATCGCGCCGGCCTCAGACCTTGGTGACGTGGCACAGATAGAACAGGTTGAGGTCCGTCGAGGGCACCCGCAGCGGATGCCAGGTCTCGCGCACATGCGGGAAGTAGTAGCGGATGAAGGTGACCAGGTTGCCGATGGGGTTCACGTGCTCGCGCGCCATCCAGTAGTCGTAGTCGATGCCGGCGCGCTCGGCGCTGGCGCGCGGACCCAGCAGCCGCCCGAACCGCCACGCCAGCCCCGGGTCGCACGGCAGCAGGATCGACATCACCCCGCCGCGCTTCAGCACCCGGTGCCATTCCCGCAGCACCTCGTGGGGCCGGTAGAGATGCTCCAGGATGTGGCAGGCGACCACGCGGTCCACCGAGGCGTCGGCGAGCGAGAGCTTCGTCGCATCCTCGCGCCCGACGCGGACGCGGTCGCGCAGGCCCTCCGGCAGCGCCGCGCGGGCGCGCTCCAGCCGGATGTCGTTCCAGTCGGTCATCAGGTAGTCGTCGAAGCCGTGGCGGACATAGCCGAGATGCTCGCCCGCGCCCGCGCCGACCTCCAGCACCGAGGGAAACGACGTCTCCGGCCCGAACGGCGCCTCCAGCGCCACGTGGCCGCGGCGCATGAAGGACGACGACAGCGATTTCCCGTAGTTCAGCGCGTCATAGGCGCCGGCGAGGCGCTCGTTATAGGTGTCGATGTCGGGTTCGGCGCGCATCTGGTCTCCTATCGGGCACGGGCGTGGCGCTGCGGCGGCGCGGTGGAACGGCGCGCGGCGAGCCTGGGATGAAGCGCGGTGCCAGGCGCCGCGCTGATGTCGTAGGCGAGGAAGGCGAGCAGAAGCTGGGTGCCGAGGATCAGCGCGACGCCCGCGAGCATCACCGTCCCGGCGCTGGCGCCGCCGGGGATCGCGCCCCAGTGGACCAGGCCGTAGACCAGCCCGAACAGCACGAGCGCGAGCCCGGCGACCAGCTCGACCGAGGCGATGGAGAAATCGCGCAGGAAATAGTTGTAGCCGACCCGCTTTACGAAGTTGCGCAGGTGGCCTGCGGCGAACGGCAGGATCGAGCGCGCGGCGCTGAGCCCGCTTTGCTCGTCCTCGTAGATCGCCGGCATCGGCACATCGACCACGCGGGCCCGCAGCGTGCTGAGGCGGAACAGCATGTCGGTCTCGAAGAAGTAGCGCTTGCTGATCTTGTCGAAGGGCAGCCGCCGCGCGACCTCGGCATGGATCGCGAAATAGCCGTTGGTCGGGTCGAACGACTGCCAGTAGCCGGTGGAAATCTTGGCCAGGAACGACAGGCCCGCATTGCCCACCAGCCGCGCCCGGGGCATGGCGGCGACGGATTCCGGGTCGAAGAAGCGGTTGCCCTTGGCGTAGTCGGCCTCGCCGCTGCGGATGGTCTCCACCAGCAGCGGCAGCATTGCGGGGTCCATCTGGCCGTCGCCGTCCATCTTGACGACGATGCCGGCGCCGTCGGCGATGGCCTGGCGGATGCCGGTCAGCGTCGCGGCGCCGACGCCCTGGTTGACCTCGTGGCCGAGCACGCGGACGCGGCGGTCCTTGCAGGCGCGCCACACCAGCGCGCCGCTCGCCTCGGGACACGCGTCGTCGACCACATAGATGCGGTCGACCTCCGGGCCGATGCCGTCGATCACGGACAGGATATGGCTGCTGACCCGGTAGCACGGGATCACGACCGCGACCCAGCCTTCCTCCACCCGGGGCGCGGGGTCGGTCGGCACCAGTGCCAGGCCCGGATAGGCGTCGGCGGGCAGCATCGCCCGGCCCTCCTGTGATCGCGTCTCATCGGCCGGAGTGCGGCGCGTAACCTCCTCCCAACGGGCAGGCCGGCCCGCTTGTTCCGAGAAAACCAACGGGCGGGGCGGCGCAGGCGTCATGAAACAAACCGGCTTGTGTGTTTGTTGTCGCCTGCGCATCATGGGCCCGACATCCGAAGGGCGCGCGAGTGACTGACACGATCAAGACCGGACGGGCCTCCGGCGCATCGGCGCGGCCGACGCGCCGCACCCAGGGCGAGCGCAGCGCCGAGACCCAGCGTCGGCTGATCGAGGCCACCATCGAGGCGCTGCACCGGCGCGGCTACGCCCGCATCACGACCGCCGAGATCGCCGAGCGCGCCGGGGTCTCCCGCGGCGCGCTGATGCACCATTACGACACCAAGGAAGAGCTGGTGACGGTCGCGGTGGAGCGTCTGCTCAAGGACACCACCGGCGAGATCCGCGGCTGGCTCGGCCGCGCGCGCTCCGGCGAACTGACGCTGGACGCCTTCCTCGACCACCTGTGGGAGCTGTATTCCGGCCGCCTGCTGTTCGTGACCATCGAGCACATCACCGAGGCCCGCCACAACGAGGCGCTGCGGGCGAGCCTGGTGCCCGTGGTGCGGGAGTTCCACAAGGCGCTCGACGCCGCCTGGCGCGAGTTCTTCCACGGCACGCCGCTGAGCCAGGCGGAGGTCGAGACTGTGCTGAACGCCACCACCTGCCTGTTCCGCGGCATGGGCGTGCAGACCGTGCTGCGCCAGGATCCGGCCTATTACGAGGGCCTGCTGGCGCACTGGAAGGCCCATGTCCGCGGGCTCGTGGAACTCGGCGAGCCGATCCCGGGACAGGGAGTGCAGGCGTGACGGCGGGCATTTTACAAACATTCTTGACGGAATGTTTTGTCGGAAATAGCGTTTCCTCGGCGCCCTCGGGCCGCCCCATCGTCAAGGACTGCCGGGCGCGCAATGCCCGGGCCACATCCAGAGAAAGTGGGAACCCATGACCATCCTCACCCCTTCGCGGCGTCAGCTTCTCGTGGGCGCGGGCGCCATGACGCTCGCCGCCGCCACCTTCCGCGCCGGCGGCCTCGCCGCCGCCGAGCCGTTCCGCATCGGCGCGCTGTGCCCGATCACGGGCGCGGGCAGCCCCTACGGCTCGGGCATGCAGCAGGCGCTGCTGTTCGCCGCCAAGGAGATCAACGACGCCGGCGGCGCCGGCGGCCGCACCATCGAGGTCATCGCCGAGGACACCCAGACCGCGCCGGACGCCGCCGTCACCGCGACGCGCAAGCTCATCGACGTCAACAAGGTGCAGGCCATCATGGGCACCTGGTCGTCGGGCGTGACGCTGGCTGTGATGCCGATCACCGCCGCCGCCGGCGTCGTGCAGATGAACACCTCCGGCGCGCCCTCGATCTCCACCGAGGACAAGGACGACCTGGTGTGGCGCTACCAGGCCACCAACGACCGCTTCGGCCAGGCCTTCGCCAAGATCGCGGAGAAGTACGGCTGGAAGCGCCCCGCCACCATGGCGTTCAACAACGCCTCGGGCATCGGCAACGCCGAGGGCTTCAAGAAGGCGTGGGAGGCCATGGGCGGCGAGGTCGTGGCCGAGGTGGTCTACGAGCCCAACCGCCCGAGCTACCGCTCCGAGCTGCAGAGCATCATGTCGGCCAATCCCGATGTCATCGTCACCGGCTCCTACCTGCCCGACACCACCATCATCCTGCGCGAGTGGTTCCAGGCCGGCGGCGAGAACAAGTGGATCATTCCCGCCTGGGCCGCCAACCCCAAGCTGGTCGAGGCGCTGGGCAACGAGGTCGTCGAGGGCGTGATCGCGGTGGATTCCATCTCCAACGAGAAGTCGCAGGCCTTCGCCCATTTCAGCGACCTCTACCAGAAGGCCACCGGCAGCCCCGGCTCGTCCAACGTCTACGCCGCCATGACCTACGACATGATGATCGTGTGGGGGCTCGCCATGGAGGCGGCCGGCGAGGGCGCCTCGGTCAAGGAGATCAACGCCAAGATCCGCGAGATCGCCAATCCCGACGGCGCCGCGGTCGAGACCTTCGCCGAGGGCCGGGACGCCCTCAAGAAGGGCAAGATCAACTACGAGGGCGCGTCCAGCCGGCTGGACTTCGACGAGTTCGGAGACGTGACGCCCGACTTCTCGGAGAACACCATCAAGGCCGGCGTGTTCGAGCGCACCGGCGTCGTCTCGCTCTGACGCGCGACGCCGGGGCCAGAGCGCGATGAACACGACCCTGCTCCTCAACCTCGCCGTCAACGGGATGGTGGAGGGGCTGGTGATCGCGCTGCCGGCGCTGGCGCTGACGCTGGTGTTCGGCATCGCCCGCTTCCCCAACGCATCGGCGGGCGATGTCATGACGGCCGGCGCCTATGCCGGCTATGGCGGGCAGGTGCTGTTCGGCGGCTCGCTGCTGCTGGGGGTGGCCACCGGCATGGCCGCCATGGCGGTGCTGTCGGCCGTGCTGTACCTGCTGGTGTTCCGCAAGCTCGCCGGGCGCTCGGGCGTGTATCCGCTGGTGGCGTCCATCGGGCTCGCCTTCGCCATCCGCTCGGCGCTGACCCTGTTCCTGGGGCACGACCAGCGCGTCTTCGACATGCCCATCGTGCGCGCCATGAGCTTCGGCCCGGTGCGCATGGTGCCCAGCGACATCTACATCGCCGCCACCGCGCTGGTGGCGGTGGCGGCGGTGTTCGCGCTGCTGCACTTCACGCCGCTCGGCCGGCGGATGCGGGCGGTGGCCGACAATCCCGATCTCGCCCGGGCCTGCGGCATCTCGTCGGGGCGGGTGATGCTGGCGCTGTGGCTGGTGGCCGGCGCGGTCACCGGCCTCGGCGGTGTGCTGATCGGGCTCAAGACCGTGGTCACCCCCAACATGGGCTGGGACCTGCTGCTGCCGGCCTTCGCCGCCACCATCCTGGGCACCATCGGCAACCCGGTCGGGGCCGTGATCGGCGCGGTGATCATCGGCGTCGCGCAGGAGCTTTCGACCCCCATCGTCGGCTTCACCTACAAGATCGGGGTCGGCTTCGCGATCCTGCTCATGGTGCTGCTGGTGCGGCCGCAGGGCCTGTTCGCCGGCAACGAGCGGGTGAGGTGAGGCCATGACCAGCTACCTGATCGCCATCTCCATCATCACGCTGATCTACCTGCTGCTGACGCTGGGGCTGAACCTGCACTACGGCTTCACCGGCCTGATCAATTTCGGCCATGTCGGCTTTTTCGCCATCGGCGCCTACGCCTCCGCCATCCTGGTCCAGCACGGCGTGCCGGTCTGGGCGTCGTTCCCCGCGGCCATGGTGGCGGCGGGGCTTGTGGCGCTGCCGGTGGGGGCGCTGTCGCTCCGATTGCGCATCGAATACTTCGCCATCGTGACGCTGGGCTTCTCCGAGGCGGTGCGGCTGGTCATCGTCGAGGAGCGCTGGCTCACCAGCGGCGTGCAGGGCATCCCCGGCATCCCCGACCTGGCGGTCGCCACCGGCGCGCCCGTGGACGCGGCGACGCTGACGCTCGCGGTGCTGGTTGCCGCCAACGTCCTGGCGGTCGCCGCCAGCTACCGGCTGGTGAAGAGCCCGTTCGGCCGCGCCATCGAGGCGATCCGCGACGACGAGGACGCCATGCGCGCGCTGGGCAAGAGCCCGGGCGGCTTCAAGGTCCGCGTGTTCGTCATCGGCGCGGGGCTCGCCGGCCTCGCCGGCGCGTTCTACGCCCACTACATCACCTACATCTCGCCGGACCAGTTCCTGCCGCTGCTGACCTTCTACATCTGGATGGCCATGATCCTGGGCGGCGTCGGCCGGTTCTCGGGCGCGGTGGTCGGCACGGTGGTGCTGGTGCTGTTCCTGGAAGGCTCGCGCTTCCTGCGCGACGCGATCCCGGGCGTCTCGGAGGTCGAGATGGCCAGCCTCAGGCTGCTGGTGGTCGGCGTCGCGCTGGTGCTGCTGGTGCTCTATCGCCCGCAGGGCATCATGGGGGACTTCAGCAAGCGATGATCCTCCAGACCCGCGACATCGCCTTCGCCTTCGGCGGCTTCCGCGTCCTGGACGGCGTCTCGCTGGCCGTGCCCGCGGGCGCCATCACCGGGCTGATCGGCCCCAACGGCGCCGGCAAGAGCACCTTCTTCGCCGTGGCGTCGGGCTTCGAGATGCCGCTGTCCGGCACCGTCTCCCTGGACGGCCGCGACATCAGCCGCGAGGGGCCGGTGGCGCGCGCCCGCATGGGCCTCGGGCGCACCTTCCAGGTGCCGCGCGAGTTCCGCCACCTCACCGTCCGCGAGAACATGATGGCGGCGGCGCCTGGCCAGGCGGGCGAGGGGCTGTTCGAGCTCTATTTCCGGCCGGGCAGGGTGCGCGCGCAGGAGCGCGCGCTGCGCGCCCGCGTCGACGAGACGCTGGCGTTCCTCAACCTCGCCCGCGTCGCCGACACGCCGTCCGGCCAGCTCTCCGGCGGCCAGAAGAAGCTGCTGGAACTCGGCCGGGTGCTGATGCTCGACCCGAAGCTGATCCTGCTGGACGAGCCCTTCGCCGGCGTCAACGCGGTGCTGATCGAGGAGATTTCCGGCCGCATCCGCGCCCTCAACCAGCGCGGCACGGCGTTCCTCATCGTGGAGCACAACCTCCAGGCGCTGTCCGCGCTCGCCTCCGAGATCCACGTCATGGACCGCGGCCGCATCATCGCCACGGGCGCCCCGGCGGCGGTGCTGGCGGAGCCCGCCGTGCGCGAGGCCTATATGGGGGGCGTGCTGTGACCCTGCTGACGGTCGAGAACCTCTCCGGCGGCTACGGCGAAACCGACATCG
>JAEWEX010000296.1 GCA_023389135.1 Pseudomonadota bacterium
GGATGTCGGTGTAGAGCTCGGAAACGTCGGGCTCGGGATCGGAGCTGGCGAACTCGGCGGAACCGTTGACCACGGTCCGCACCTTCTGGTCGATGGCCTTGAGCTCGTCCTCGGTGGCGAGCTTGCGCTCCAGGATGCGCGACCTCACCTGCTCGATGGGATCGCGCTCGTCGCGCATCTTCTGGACCTCGTCCTTGGTCCGGTACTTGGCCGGATCGGACATGGAGTGGCCGCGATAGCGGTAGGTCAGCATTTCCAGGATGAACGGCCCCTTGCCCGAGCGGGCATGGTCCACCGCCATCTGGCCGGCCTCGCGCACGGCGCGCACGTCCATGCCGTCCACCTGCCGTCCGGGAATGTCGAACGACGCGCCGCGCTGCGACAGGTCGGTGGTGGCGGAGGCGCGGTTCACGCTCGTGCCCATGCCGTACTTGTTGTTCTCGATGATGTAGACCACCGGCAGGCTCCAGAGCTTCGCCATGTTGAAGCTCTCGTAGACCTGGCCCTGGTTGGACGCGCCGTCGCCGAAATAGGTCAGCGACACGTTGCCGTTGTCGCGGTAGCGGTTGGCGAAGGCGAGCCCGGTGCCCAGCGACACCTGGGCGCCGACGATGCCGTGGCCGCCATAGAAGTTCTTCTCCACGCTGAACATGTGCATGGAGCCGCCCTTGCCCTTGGAGTAGCCCCCGCGGCGGCCCGTCAGCTCGGCCATGATGCCCTTGGGGTCCATGCCGCAGGCCAGCATGTGCGCGTGGTCGCGGTAGGCGGTGATGACCTGGTCGCCGTCCTTGAGCGCCATCTGCATGCCCACCACCACGGCCTCCTGGCCGATATAGAGGTGGCAGAAGCCGCCGATCAGGCCCATGCCGTAGAGCTGGCCCGCCTTCTCCTCGAAGCGGCGGATCAGGAGCATCTCGCGATACGCGAACAGCTCGTCCTCCTTGGCGAAGGCCGCGGGCCCCTTTGCCGCCTTCGCGGCGGTGGCGGGCTTTGCGGCAGGCTTCGCGGCCGCCGGCGATTTTCGCGGCGCTGCTGCGGTCTTGGCGGCGGTGCGGGCCATGCGCTCTCCCACTTTGGTCTTAAGTTGGCCGAACCCTAGCGGAAGGCCCCCAAAAAATCGAGAGCGCCCAACGCATAGGTCGGCCACCCAAAACGCATTGCAGATCAGCCGGTTGTGACCCGGGGCACATTCAACGCCCCAGCCGAACTGTTTTTCCCTGCATGGAGCATAACGCCGGACAGCCGCCGGCGACAGCGGCCCTACCGGGCCGGAGCGGGCAGTTCGAGGATGCGCTCGTCGGGATGGATGAAGCCCAGCCGCTCGCGGGCGAGCTGGTCCAGCATGTCGCGGTCGAGCCGGTTGAGCCGCAGCGACGCGACCCGCTCCTCGGCCGCCTTGTGGGCGCGCCGCTGGGCCTTCAGCTCGGACTTCAGCGAGGCGATCTCGACCTCGTAGGCGCGCTTGGCCCGGATGCCGCGGTCGCCGACGAAGGCGTGGTGCGCGAAATACGCCACCGAGGCGACGGTGGCGATCCAGAGCGTGAACTGCGCGATGGTGGCGCGGAGGCGGTGGCGGCGAACCATGGCGCGGACTGTCGGCCGCACATGCCTAACGCCCGGTTAAGCGGCCGGCGGTCCCGGCCTGCGGCGAAGCCGCGCGACCGCGCGCTCGGCAGCGCCGCTGACAGCCGAGATGGCGCGCTCCAGCGGGTTCTCGTCGGCGCGCGCGCCCTGGCCCTGCGCGGGCCCCTCGTTCTGGTCCTCGCCCAGCGCCAGCTCGACCTCGCTGATGCGGCCGTCGTCGGTGGAGGCCACGATCAGCCGGAGCGGTCCGAACGAGATCGAATCGCCGATGCCGACGCCGACGCCGCCCTCGTAGCGCTCGGCGAACGCCTCCGCGATGGTCTGGTCGGCCGGCGGGGCCTCCTCCCCCAGGTCGACGCCGTACATGGCGGCGACGCGGGCGAGCGCCACGTCGGGGCGGATCGGGAAGCGCGCGCCGGTATTGGCCTGCTCGGCGGCCCGGACGGCGAACAGGCGGTCCAGCTCGCCGATGCGATCCGGCGGCGCCAGGAAGTAGCCGTAGTCGCCCGGACGCAGCGCCCCGGCCTGCAGGGGCTCCATGATGGCGTTCTCGCGCACCACGAACACCGGCCGCGCCCAGCGCGGCAGCGCCGCGCGCAGCACCACGGGGCTGTCCGCCTCGATGGGGTAGGCCACCATCTCCTGCGCGAGCTGCCCCGGCAGATCGATCTCCTGACGCGTGACCCGCAGGCGCTTGCGCGGCAGCGCGAGCCCGAGCCGGCGCGCCAGCGGGTTGATGGTCCAGCCCTGCAGCACCAGCGACACGATCACCACGACGAAGGCGACGTTGAAATAGACCTGGCTGCCGGGAACGCCGGCAAGCGTCGGGATGGCGGCGAGGAAGATCGACACCGCGCCGCGCAGGCCGACCCAGGCGATGAAGCCCATCTCGCGCTTGCCGAAGCCGAACGGGGCGAGGCAGGTCGCGACCGCCACCGGGCGGCCGATGAAGGTGAGGAACAGCGCGATGGCGATGGCCGCCGGCAGGTAGGGCACCAGCGAGGACGGCGTCACCAGCAGCCCCAGCACCATGAACATGACGATCTGGCACAACCAGGTCACCGTGTCGTGGAACGAGGTGATGGAGGCGATGGCGCGCACCTGCCGGTTTCCGACCACGAGGCCCGCCAGATAGGCGGCGAGGAAGCCGGAGCCGTCCAGCACGGCCGCCAGGGCATAGGTCGCCACCGCGCTGGAGACGACGAACAGCGGGTGCATGCCCACGGGCAGCGACACCCGGTTGAGCAGCAGCACGATGGCCATGCCGCCGCCGAGGCCGAAGGCGCCGCCGATCAGCGCCTGCTTCAGCAGCAGGACGGCGGTGGCAAGCCCCGCATCCTCGCCGCTGGCCATGACCAGCTCGACCAGCAGGATGGTGAGGAAGACCGCGATGGGGTCGTTGGTGCCGGATTCGATCTCCAGCATCGACTGCACCCGGCTCTTGAGCTCGAGCCCGCCGGAGCGCAGGAGGAAGAACACGGCCGCCGCATCGGTCGAGGCCACCATGGCGCCGATCAGCAGGCCCTCCAGGATGCCCAGCCCCAGCACCAGGGATGCGAACAGCCCGGTGATGCCCGCCGTGATGACGACGCCCAGCGTCGCCAGCAGGCTGGCCGGCGCGAGCACGCCGCGGAAGCTCTCCAGCTTGGTGCGCAGCCCGCCGTCGAACAGGATGATGGCCAGCGCCAGCGACCCGATCAGGTAGGTCATGCGGTAGTCGCTGAACAGCAGGCCGCCGGGGCCGTCCTGGCCCACCAGCATGCCGATCACGAGGAACACCAGCAGCAGCGGGGTGCCGAAGCGCTGCGCCACGAGGCTGGACACGACACCCACGATCACGAGCGCCGCCCCGAACAGGAGCATGGCGTTCGTGAACAGGATGTCCTGCATATTCCAGTCCCCCGAAAGGTCGATGTCCCCGACCGTCGGCAGACCCCGGAGGACAATCCCCGGGGCCGGTTAACAAAACCACGCGCAGTCAGGACGTTGGCGGCGGGAATTGTCGCAAGTTTGGCGGCGTCGCGTCAAACCCGTTGTCGGCGCGGACGGATGTCCTCTGGCCCCCTATCCCCGCAGCGCGGCCTTGCCGGCATAGCGCGCCTGGGCGCCCAGCGCCTCCTCGATGCGGATGAGCTGGTTGTACTTGGCGGTGCGGTCGGAGCGGGCCAGCGAGCCGGTCTTGATCTGCCCGCAATTGGTGGCGACCGCGAGGTCGGCGATGGTGGCGTCCTCGGTCTCCCCGGAGCGGTGGGACATGACGGCGCGGTAGCCGGCGCGATGCGCCAAGTCGACCGCCGCCAGGGTCTCGGTGAGGGAGCCGATCTGGTTCACCTTGACCAGGATGGCGTTGCCGATGCCGCCCTGGATGCCGCGCGAGAGCCGCTCGACATTGGTCACGAACAGGTCGTCGCCGACGAGCTGGACCTTCGACCCCACCTCGTCGGTCAGCGCCTTCCAGCCGTCCCAGTCGTCCTCGGCCATGCCGTCCTCGATGGACAGGATCGGGTAGCGGCCGCACAGTTCCGCGAGGTATCGCGACATCGCCTCCGGGTCGAGGGTGCGGCCCTCGCCCTCCAGGTGGTACGCGCCGTCCCTGAAGAACTCGGTGGAGGCGACGTCGAGCGCGAACACCATGTCCTCGCCCAGCCGGTAGCCGGCGGCCTCCACGGCCTTGGCGACGAAGCCCAGCGCCGCGTCGGCGGAGGGCAGGTCCGGGGCGAAGCCGCCCTCGTCGCCGACATTGGTGTTGTGGCCGGCGTCCTTGAGCTGCTTCTTCAGCGTGTGGAACACCTCCGCGCCCATGCGCACGGCCTCCGCCAGCGTCGGGGCGCCGACCGGCATGATCATGAACTCCTGGAAGTCGATGGGATTGTCGGCATGGGCGCCGCCATTGACGATGTTCATCATGGGCACGGGAAGCACCCGCGCGGAGGTGCCGCCGACATAGCGGTAGAGCGGGAGAGCGCAGGCGTCCGCCGCCGCCTTGGCCGCGGCCAGCGACACGCCGAGGATGGCGTTGGCGCCGAGCCGCGCCTTGTTGGGCGTGCCGTCGAGCGCGATCATGGCCTCGTCGATGCCGGCCTGGTCCTCGGCGTCCATGCCGCCGACCGCGTCGAAGATCTCGCCGTTGACCGCCTCCACGGCGGCGCGCACGCCCTTGCCGAGATAGCGGGCCTTGTCGCCGTCGCGCAGCTCCACCGCCTCATGGGCGCCGGTGGACGCGCCCGAGGGCACGCCGGCGCGGCCGAAGGAGCCGTCCTCCAGCGTCACGTCGACCTCCACCGTCGGGTTGCCCCGGCTGTCCAGGATTTCGCGGGCGACGATGTCGACGATGGCGGTCATGGGGCGGGCTTTCCTCGTGAGGCGTGGAGTGGCTCGCGCGACTTCTAGCGAAGCCGTGTGACGGTTGGAAGCCGGCGCAGGCTCACTCGCGCGGCGAAAGGTATCGCCGCGCGAGGAGCGCGACCGCAACCAGGCCCGCCGCCTCGGCGAGGATCATCGGGACGGTGCCGAAGAATGCCGACCCGAAGCCGAAGGCGATGGGGCCGAGCGCCTGGCCGAGGAAGATCGCCAGAGCGAACAGCGCCACGGCGGAGCCGCGCGCGGTGGGGCTCAGTTCCGTGGCGATGGCCTGCATGGGGTTGTGCATCATGAAGAAGCCGAAGCCGAATATCCCGAACAGGCCGACATCGATCATCCAGGACGGGCTGACGGCGAAGGCGGCCAGCGACAGTCCGGCGGTCGATCCGCCGAACAGCATCATGCGGCTCGGGCCGAGCCCTCGCACGATGCGTCCCGCGACGAGGGAATAGAGCAGCGCGCCCAGGCCGAAGGCGCCGATCACCAGCCCGGCCTCGAAGGCGCCGACGCCCTCGCGCTCGGCCAGGATGGCGGCGACGAAGGGATGGGTGGCGAAGCCGGCCAGCCCCTCCAGGAACACCAGCACGAACAGCGGGATCGCCAGCGGATGGCTGAACACGCTGGCGTAACCCGCCCTTGCGCGGGCCAGGGACAGCGGCTGGCGCACCGCGTCCGGCCGCGGCGAGAAGGTGCCGAAGGTGACGATGGCGACCAGCATCGTCATGCCCGCGGCGATGACGAAGACGCCGCGCCAGCCCACGATGGGCGACAGCGCGCCGGCCCCGGTCGCGCCCACGATCTGGGCGATGAAGATCATGGACAGCATGCGCGCGATGGCGACCTGCCGGCCCTCCATGGGCATGCGGTCGCCGATCATGGCGATGGCCGCCGGGATGATGCCGCCCGCAGCGATGCCCGACAGCGCGCGCGCCGTCATGAGGGTCGGGAAATTGGGCGCGAACGCACTGACGAGAAGCCCGACCGAGAGGCAGATCAGGCTGGCGCGGATCAGCAGACCCTTGCCGTAGCTGTCGCCCACCGGCCCCAGCACCGGCTGGAACAGCGAATAGGGCAGCGCGTAGGCGGTGGCCAGCATGGCGACGGTGGGGATTGCGACCGAGAAGTCGGCGGCGATCTGCGGCACCAGCGGATCGGCCAGCCGCATGGCGATGTTGCTGCCGAACCCGCACAGGCTGAGCGCGAAAAGGAGGTTGAGCCTCATTGCGCCCCCGCCGCCTCGCTCATGCCTGCCGGGCCTTGGCGAGACGGTCGAACGCCATCAGTTCGGAGACCAGCCCCTCCATGTCGCGCAGCGGCACCATGTTGGGGCCGTCTGATGGCGCCCTGTCCGGGTCGGGATGGGTCTCGATGAACACCCCAGCGACGCCCACCGCCACCGCGGCGCGGGCGAGCACGGGCACGAATTCGCGCTGGCCGCCGGACGAGGCGCCCTGCCCGCCCGGCTGCTGCACCGAATGGGTGGCGTCGAAGATCACCGGCGCGCCGGTCTGCGCCAGCGCCGGCAGGGCGCGCATGTCGGACACCAGCGTGTTGTAGCCGAACGAGACGCCGCGCTCGGTCACCATGACGTCGGCGTTGCCGGCGCCGGTGAGCTTGGCCACGACGTTGGCCATGTCCCAGGGCGCCAGGAACTGGCCCTTCTTGACGTTGACGATCCGGCCGGTCCTCGCCGCGGCGACCAGGAGGTCGGTCTGCCGGCACAGGAAGGCCGGGATCTGCAGGATATCCACCGCCGCCGCCGCCGCCGCGCAATGGTCCGCCTCGTGCACGTCGGTCAGGACCGCAAGCCCCAGCGTCTCGCGGATCTCGGCGAACACCGGCAGCGCCGCGTCGAGCCCGACCCCGCGGGCGGCGCCGGCGCTGGTGCGGTTGGCCTTGTCGTAGGAGGTCTTGAACACCAGGCCGATGCCGAGCCGGCCCGCGATCTCCTTCAGCGCGGATGCGATCTCGAGCGCATGCGCCCGGCTCTCCATCTGGCAGGGGCCGGCGATCAGCGCGAGCGGGAGGGCGTTGCCGAATCGGGCGGTGCCGGCGGCGACGACGGGGTTGGGTGCGAGCATGTGGCGACCAATCTAGACTGACGGCGGCGGATTGCGGCGTGCGGTTCGCGCATGCCGCCTGCGCGTGCGGGACAGACCGACGGTTCTAGCGGGCGGCGGCCGCGAACGCGACCGCGACCCCACCCGCCGCCGCGGCGGGCACGACCAGCCACGGGCCCGCCTCGTGCGCCGCCACCC
>JAEWEX010000310.1 GCA_023389135.1 Pseudomonadota bacterium
ACTGCGGCGAGATATTCGTCATCATGCGCCAGTCGCGGCGCAGCTTCGTGGACCGGCTGGGCTTCCGCACCTCGCTCGGCCATGGCGAAGGGGGCGACCAACGCGCGCGCCTCGGCGTGCGGACGAAAGGACCGACCATGATCGTCACCGACCTGTGCGTGATGCGGCCCGATCCGGAGACCATGGCGTTCCGGGTCGTGTCGCTGCATCGCGGCGTCACCCGCGAGGCCGTGGCGGAGGCCACCGGCTGGCCGGTCGAATTCGCCGCGGCGCTGGAGGAGACGCCGCCGCCGACCGCCGCCGAGCTTACGGCGCTTCGCGCGCTGCAGGCGCGCACCGCCCGCGCCCATGGCGAGGCGGCATGAGACACGCGCTGATCTGCGACGCCATCCGCACGCCCGTCGGCCGCTATGGCGGGGCGCTGTCGGCGGTCAGGGCCGACGATCTCGCGGCCTCGGCACTGTCGGCGCTGTCGGCCAGGAATCCCGGACTGTCCGGGATTGCCGAGGAGGTGTTTTTCGGCTGCGCCAACCAGGCGGGCGAGGACAACCGCAACGTGGCGCGCATGGCGCTGCTGCTGGCCGGCTTCTCCGAGACGGTGCCGGGCGTCACGGTCAACCGGCTCTGCGCCTCGGGCCTTGAGGCTGTAAGCGCCGCGGCCCGGGCGATCATCGCCGGAGACATGGAGCTGGCGGTGGCCGGCGGGGTGGAATCCATGTCGCGGGCGCCCTTCGTCATGGGCAAGGCGGAAAGCCCGTTCCAGCGCGCCGCGGCCCTGGAGGACACCACCATCGGCTGGCGCTTCGTCAATCCGCGCATGCGCGAGGCGCACGGCGTCGACACCATGCCGGAAACTGCCGAGAACGTTGCCGACGAGCACGGGATATCGCGGGAGGATCAGGACGCGTTCGCGCTCCGCAGCCAGAACCGCGCCGCCCGCGCCGCCGCCGACGGCGTGTTCGCGGCGGAGATCGCGCCGGTCGCGATCCCGCAGCGCAAGGGCGATCCGCGGATCGTGGACTATGACGAGCACCCGCGGCCGGACACCACGGCGGACCAGCTCGCAAGGCTCAACCCCTTGGTGCGCAAGGGAGGAACCGTCACCGCGGGCAACGCCTCCGGCGTCAATGACGGCGCCGCGGCCCTGGTCGTGGCCTCGGCGGAGGCGGCCGAACGGGCAGGCTTCACGCCGCGCGCAAGGATCCTCGGCATCGCGTCGGCGGGCGTCGCGCCCCGGGTCATGGGCATCGGGCCGGTCCCCGCCACCAACCGGCTGATGGACCGCCTCGGGCTGCGGATCGGCGATTTCGACGTGATCGAGATCAACGAAGCCTTCGCCGCCCAATCCCTCGCCTGCCTCCGCGCACTCGGCCTGCCGGACGATGCGGAGCACGTGAATCCCAATGGCGGAGCCATCGCGCTCGGTCATCCTCTTGGCATGTCGGGCGCACGGCTCGCGCTTACCGCGGTCGGCCAGCTCGAGCGCACCGGCGCCAGGCTCGCGCTGGTGACGCTGTGCGTCGGCGTCGGCCAGGGGCTTGCCATGGCCGTGGAGCGCGTGTCGTGAGGCGGCGCCGATGACCGACCCCGCGCCCTATCGCCGGCCGCCGCCGTCCGACCTCGTCACCATGGCCCATGGCGCCTACGGCTCGACCGCGCTGCGTGTGCCACGACAGCCGCTGGTCGTCCTGCCGCACACGCTGAGCGAGGTGACGGGCCCGGTCTACGGCCACAACCGCATGGACCCGCTGGACGCGGACCTCACGCGTCAGCACGCGGGCGAACCGCAGGGCGAGCGCATCGTGGTGACCGGACGCGTGCTGGACGAGGACGCCCGCCCGGTGCGCAACACGCTGGTGGAGCTGTGGCAATGCAACGCCGCCGGCCGTTACGTTCACCAGGCCGACCAGCACCCCGCCCCGCTCGACCCGAACTTTTCCGGCGCCGGCCGTACGCTGACCGACGAGCACGGCCGCTACCGCTTCGTCACCATCAAGCCGGGCGCCTATCCGTGGCGCAACCATGCCAATGCCTGGCGGCCGGCGCACATCCACTTCTCGCTGTTCGGGCCGAGCTTCCTGACCCGGGTTGTCACGCAGATGTATTTTCCGGGGGACCCTCTGTTCCCGTACGATCCGATCATGAACGCGGTCCACGACCCGAAGGCGCGCGAGCGGATGGTGGCGGCGTTCGACATGGACGCGACCGAGCCAGAATGGGCGCTGGGATACCGGTTCGACATCGTGCTGCGCGGCCGCGAGGCCACGCCGCTCGACGAGGACTGAGCCATGAAACGCGGCGTCACCCCCTCGCAGACCGTGGGTCCGTTCTTCCATTATGCCCTGCCCTTCTCGGGTGGCGAGACCCTGGCCGGCGATGGCGCCCGCGGCGAGCGCATCACGGTGCACGGCACGGTTCGCGACGGCGCCGGCGCGCCGGTGCCCGAGGCGATGCTCGAGATCTGGCAGGCCGATGCCGCGGGGCTGTTCCCCCATCCCGACGACACCCGCGCTGGCGAGCGCGACCCCGCATTCCACGGTTTCGGCCGCACGCCCACCGGACCGGACGGCGGCTTCGCCTTCCACACGGTCAAGCCCGGCCGGGTGCCAGGCCTCGGCAACACCCTGCAGGCGCCGCATCTCGACGTGTCGATCTTCGGCCGCGGGCTGCTCGACCGGCTGGTCACACGGATCTATTT
>JAEWEX010000325.1 GCA_023389135.1 Pseudomonadota bacterium
AAGGATGAAGGCGATCAGCACCAGCAGCGCCGCGATGTGGCGCATGGCCGCCGGCGGCTCCCAGACGCCGATGAAGGGGGCCGCCTGCCAGCCCAGCACGACCAGGACGAGCCCGGCGAGCGAGACCAGCGAATAGGCGGCCTTGTAGGCGCCCGGCCCGAGCCGGGCCACGAGGCCCGCCCTCGGCTCCCGCAGCATGGTCAGCACATGCGGGGCGAAGAAGACGGCGAGGCCGATGAGAAGCAGCAGCATGGGGCGCATCCGTCACGGGAGACTGGAACGATTCCGACCTTAGACCACGACGCGCGCCCGGCCCATGGGCATGGCGGGTTGCAGGGCTGCGGCGATCACAATCGCGCTACCCGGAGATGCGGCGGTAAGGGTTCTGAAATCAGCGGAAACTAGGCTTTCCTACAGTCTTGGGGAATGTGGGCCGCGCCGCGTCCGGCCCGGATCGGGAGCGCATCCATGAGGAAAGCCAGTCTCGCCGCCGCCTTCGCCCTGCTTGCCATGCTGTTCGCGGCGCCCTCGCATGCCGCGACGGTGGTGGCCAAGGTCGATGTCAGCCAGCAGCGCATGAACGTCTATGTCGGCGGCCAGCTTCGCCACAGCTGGGCGGTGTCCACCGGCCGCGGCCGCTACGCCACGCCCGGCGGCACGTTCAGGCCCTACCGCATGCACGCCATGTGGCATTCGCGGAAATACAACATGGCGCCCATGCCGCATTCGGTGTTCTACCGCGGCGGCTACGCCGTGCACGGCACCGTGGAGGTCAACCGCCTCGGCCGCCCCGCAAGCCGCGGCTGCGTGCGCCTGCACCCCACCAACGCCCGCACCTTCTACAATCTGGTCCGCCAGGCCGGCATGAAGAACACGCGGATCGAGATCAGGCGCTGAGGCATGTCATCCCGGCCGCAGCGAAGCGGAGAGCCGGGATCCAGGGACACCGCCTTGTCCGGTGGAACGGTGTTCCTGGATCCCGGATCGGCTTCGCCGTCCGGGATGACGATTTTGTCGGTGCTCGCGGCCGGGTTGACGAGCAGGCGGATCGCGATCAGGCGCTGAGGCGCGGCATTACCGAACGGATGTCATCCCGGCCGCAGCGAAGCGGAGAGCCGCGATCCGGGGACACCGCCTTGTCCCGACGGAACGGTGTTCCTGGATCCCGGATCGGCTTCGCCGTCCGGGATGACAGGCCTGCGGGTCGCCCCCGCCCTACTCGATCCCCAGCTTCGCCTTCAGCAGCTCGTTGACCGCCTGGGGGTTCGCCTTGCCGCCGGTCGCCTTCATCACCTGGCCGACGAACCAGCCGATCATGGTGGGCTTGGCGCGGGCCTGCTCGACCTTGTCGGGGTTGGCGGCGATCACCTCGTCCACGGCCCTCTCGATGGCGCCGGTGTCGGTGACCTGCTTCATGCCGCGCGATTCCACGATGGCGCGCGGGTCGCCGCCCTCCGCCCACACGATCTCGAACAGGTCCTTGGCGATCTTGCCGGAGATGGTGCCGTCGGCGATCAGGTCGATCACCGCGCCGAGCTGGGCCGCCGAGACCGGGCTGTCGGAAATCCCGTGCCCCTCCTTGTTGAGGCGGCCGAACAGCTCGTTGGCGACCCAGTTGGCCGCCGCCTTGGCGTCGCGCCCGCGGGCGACCTCCTCGAAGAAGTCGGCGCTTTCCTTCTCGGCCACCAGGATGTCGGCGTCGTAGGGGGTCAGGCCCCACTCGCTGACGAACCGCGCCTTCTTGGCGTCCGGCAGCTCCGGCAGCCCGGCCTTCAGCGCCGCCACGAAGGCGTCGTCGAACTCCAGCGGCAGCAGGTCCGGATCGGGGAAGTAGCGGTAGTCGTGCGCCTCTTCCTTGGAGCGCATGGAGCGCGTCTCGCCGCGGCCGGGGTCGAACAGCCGGGTCTCCTGGTCGATGGCGCCGCCGTCCTCGATGATGCCGATCTGGCGCCGGGCCTCCGCCTCGATGGCCTGGCCGATGAAGCGGATGGAGTTGACGTTCTTGATCTCGCAGCGGGTGCCCAGCGGATCGCCGGGCTTGCGCACCGAGACGTTGACGTCGGCGCGCAGGTTGCCCTTCTCCATGTCGCCGTCGCAGGTGCCGAGATAGCGCAGGATGGTGCGCAGCTTGGTGACGTAGGCCTTGGCCTCCTCCGCCGAGCGCAGGTCCGGGCGCGACACGATCTCCATCAGCGCCACGCCGGAGCGGTTGAGGTCCACATAGGAGTTGGTGGGGTGCTGGTCGTGGATCGACTTGCCCGCGTCCTGCTCCAGGTGCAGCCGCTCGACGCCGACGGTGATCCGCCCCTCGGGCATGTCCACCACGACCTCGCCCTCGCCCACGATGGGGCTCTTGAACTGGCTGATCTGGTAGCCCTGCGGCAGGTCCGGATAGAAATAGTTCTTGCGGTCGAACACCGAGCGGTTGTGGATCTCGGCATTGAGGCCGAGCCCGGTGCGCACGGCCTGGCGGACGCATTCGGCGTTGATCACCGGCAGCATGCCCGGCATGGCGGCGTCGACCAGGCTGACATTGGAGTTCGGCGGGCTGCCGAACGCCGTGGAGGCGCCGGAGAACAGCTTGGCCTCGGAGGTGACCTGGGCGTGGATCTCCATGCCGATCACCACCTCCCAGTCGCCGGTCGCGCCCCTGACGAGCTTCTTCGGGTCGGCGGGGCGGACGTGCATGGTCATGGGCGGAGGCTCATCGGATCGGACAATGGAGTTCAGCAGGGCAAGGCCCTCATATGGCCCGCCTCGCTATATGCCAGCAATGCGCGATCCCGCGTCATGACTGCAAGGCCGAATTCTCTCGCCGTGGCGGCGATTATGCGATCCGCCGGATCGCGCGGCGGCTTTCCGGGCAGCAGAGAGGATGCCACCAGAACCTGCGGCGGCATCTCCGCAAGCGCGATCTGCGGCAGATCCAGCAGGGCCGAGAACCATTTATGAGGGCTTGCCGAAGCGATCAGCCGGCCACGGGATGAAAGCAGCCCGATTTCCCATGCGGTGATCGGTGACACCTGCACCTTCTCGCCAGACCGTTCCGCACGGAGCAGGCGGTCGAGCGCAGGCTCGGCGATTTCCGCGTCCTCCATGAGCCAGATAGCGGCGCAGGTGTCGAGCAGCACCGCGCCCTCACCTGTCATATACGCGGCCCCAGTCCGGATCGGCGGGCTCGGTCAGGTCGACACCGGGCGCGACACGCATCCAGCCCTTCAACGCACCGAGCAGCTTCGGCCGTCCCGGACGCGACGGCACACCTGTGCCTGCGGCCGGCGCGACATCACGCACGAACACCACTTTCCCGCCGACGACGTCCACATCCCGCGTCCTGAAGCCGGCATCCAGCCAGACACGGGTCATCACGTTGTTGGATGGATTGTTGCTCCACCAGGCGGGATAGACCTTCGACCGGGGCAGCGCGACTCCAGTGACGCGCTCGATCTCGTCGAAGGTCATCGCGACCTCGGCCGCGGACGCGCTGCGAAGGAACTGGCCAAGCGGCTCGTACTTGCCCACGGCGCGCTCCAAATGAAACTGATGTCAGCTTACTAAAGGTTAAGTAAGGGCGCCTGCGTCGTCAACTGCCAGCCTCACCCGCCCGCCAGCACCATGATCCCCTGCACCAGGTACACCGCGCCGATGGCCGTCACGATCCAGCGCACCCAGTAGCGGAAGCCGTCGTCGGACATGCGGGTGAGCACCCAGTGGCCGGCGCTGGTGCCCAGCACCGCGAACGGCGCGGCGATGGCGACCGCGGTCCAGTCGGCGGGCCCCAGCGCCATCACCGACGCGAAGTAGAAGATGAACTTCACCGAGTGCGAGCACACCTGCAGCACGGACTTGGTGGCGATCACGGCGCGGCGGTCGAGCGCGGTGCGGATGAAGAACACGTCGATGGTCGGGCCGGCGACGCCGACGGCGATGTTGAGCGCGCCGCCCAGGAAGCCGCAGAGAAACGCCTGGGGCGGGCGCGAGCCGTCCAGCTGGAACCAGCGCTTGGGGATCCAGACCAGGATCGGCAGCAGGCCCACCGCGATGTAGACGGTGGCGCGGTCCGGCGTGTAGGCGACAATCGCCAGGAACGCCGCGGCCGTCAGCATGCCGGCGATGGCGAGGCCGGCGATGCGCCACTCCACGAACTCCCGCGAGAACCAGGCCCGCGAGACGTTGGCGACGCCCTGGATCAGCCCCTGCAGCGCGATGGCGGTGGCCGCCGGATACACCAGCAGCAGCAGCCACAGCAGCATCAGCCCGCCGGCCATGCCGAAGATGCCGGAGATCAGCGAGGTCGAGAACACCGCTGCGGCGGTGGCGACGATGGCGAGAAGGAACACGGGCGGGTCTTTCGGGGTGCGGACGCCCCGGACGGGACGCGCCGCCGGACTGTCTTAGACCGAGTCGCCGGTCAATCCCACCAGCATGCGGGACGCGGCAGCACGCCGGCGCAGTCCTCCATGACCTGCCCGACCGCGAACAGCGTCTCCTCGTCAAAGGGCCGGCCGATCAGCTGCAGCCCCAGCGGCAGGCCCTCGGCCGACAGTCCCGCCGGCACCGAGATGCCCGGCAGACCGGCCATGTTCACCGTCACGGTGAAGACGTCGTTCAGGTACATTTCCACCGGATCGGCCGAACCCTTTGAACCGATTCCGAAAGCCGGCGACGGCGTGGTCGGCGTCAGCACCGCGTCGACGCCGGCCGCGAACGCCTCCTCGAAGTCGCGCTTGATCAGGGTGCGCACCTTCTGGGCGCGGACGTAATAGGCGTCGTAATAGCCCGCCGACAGCACGTAGGTGCCGATCATGATGCGCCGCCTGACCTCAGGCCCGAATCCGGCGGCGCGGGTCTTCTCGTACATCTCGATGACGTCGCGCCCGGGCACGCGCGCGCCGTAGCGCACGCCGTCATAGCGCGCGAGGTTGGACGACGCCTCCGCCGGCGCCACGATGTAGTAGGCCGGCAGCGCGTATTTCGTGTGCGGCAGCGAGATCTCGACGATCTCCGCGCCGGCGGCCTTGAGCCACTGCGCGCCCTGCGACCACAGCCGCTCGATCTCCGCCGGCATGCCCTCGACGCGGTATTCCTTCGGCACGCCGATCTTCAGCCCCTTGACGGAGCGGCCGACCGCCGCCTCGAAATTCGGCACCGCCATGTCCACCGACGTGGTGTCCTTGGGGTCGTGGCCCGCCATGGACCGCATCAGGATCGCGGTGTCGCGCACGGTGCGCGCGAACGGCCCGGCCTGGTCCAGCGACGAGGCGAAGGCGACGATGCCCCAGCGCGAGCAGCGGCCGTAGGTCGGCTTCATGCCGACGATGCCGGTGAACGCCGCCGGCTGGCGGATCGAGCCGCCGGTGTCGGTGCCGGTGGCGCCGAGACACAGCCGCGCCGCGACCGCCGACGACGAGCCGCCCGACGAGCCGCCGGGCACCAGCGTCTCCTGCGAGCCGTGGGCGCGCCAGGGATTGGCCACCGGCCCGAAGGCCGAGGTCTCGTTGGACGAGCCCATGGCGAACTCGTCATTGTTGAGCTTGCCCAGCATCACCGCCCCGTCGGCCCACAGCCTGCCGGTGACGGTGGATTCGTAGGGCGGGGTGAAGTCGCCGAGGATCTTCGAGCAGGCGGTGGTGCGCACGCCCTCGGTGGCGAACATGTCCTTGACGCCCAGCGGGATGCCCTCCAGCGGGCCGGCCTCGCCCGCGGCGATGCGGGCGTCGGAAGCCTGCGCCATGGCGCGCGCCTTTTCCGGCGTCGGCAAGATGAAGGCGTTGAGCGCGCCCGCGCCCTCGATCGCCGCGATGTGGGCGTCGGCGAGTTCTGCGGCGGAGAAGCTTTTGTCCCTCAGCCCGTCGCGGGCGGCGGCGAGGGTGAGGTCGGTCAGGTCGGTCATTTGCTCTGCTCTCTGCGATCCGCACCGCTGTCATCCCGGCCGCAGCGCAGCGGAGAGCCGGGATCCAGGAACACCAGCCCAACAGAAAAAGGCGGTGTTCCTGGATCCCGGATCGGCTTCGCCGTCCGGGATGACACGGCGGAAAAAGTCACTCCACCACCTTCGGCACCACGAAGAAGTCGCCCTCGCGGACGGCGGCGTTGGCCAGCACCTTGTCGGGATAGCCGCCGTCGGTGACGCCGTCCTCGCGCATGCGGATCGTCATGGGCGTCACGCTGGTCATGGGCTCGACGCCCTCCACGTCCAGCGCCGAGAGCTCCTCGACGAAGGCGAGCATGGCGTTGAGCTCGCCCCGCAGATGGGCGACCTCCTCGTCCGCGACCGCGATGCGCGCGAGCCGCGCCACGCGCCTGACCGTGGCCTCGTCGACCGACATGGCGACACTCCTGGCTGAAGGAAACGGGACTGCCCGATAGCACCTGCCGGCGGCGGACCGCAATGCGGATCGACCGGCGGCGGGCCCGCCTGCGCGCCCCGGGATCGACCCCCGGGACGCGCGCCGCGACGGGTTCAGACCTCGAACGGCTCGCCCACCTTCGGCACGATCACCTTGGTGGTGTCCAGGCTGTCCATGGCGGCCACGAACCGGTCCGCCGTCTGGTCGATGATCGGGAAGGTGCCGAAATGGCACGGGATCGCGATGTCGAAGTCGAAGAACTCGCGGCAGGCATAGGCCGCCACCTTGCCGCCCATGGTGAAGCGGTCGCCCACCGGGACGATGCCGACGGTCGGCTCGTAGAGCTCGTTGATGAGC
>JAEWEX010000370.1 GCA_023389135.1 Pseudomonadota bacterium
TGGCGACGGTCGCCACCTGGTCGCCGCGGCCGGCAGTGACGAAGGCGATCACCTTGCCCGCCGCCGCGTCGTCGAGGCCGGCGCCCTTCGTGAAGTCGCCGCTGTCATCCTTGCGGCCCGCACCCAGCAGGGCTGTGACACCGTCGACGCCCAGCCGGTCGAGCTTGTCGATGGCGCGCAGCACGGTGAGGCGCCGGCCCGCATTGTCGGCGCCGCCGAGGCCGATGGCCTCCATCACGCCGTCCAGCACCTTGCGGTTGTTCACCTTCACCACATAGTCGCCGCGGGCGATGCCCACCGCCTCCAGCGTGTCGGCCAGCATCATGCAGGCCTCGGCGTCGGCCGCGGCGGAGGCGGCGCCCACGATGTCGGCGTCGAACTGCAGGAACTGGCGGTAGCGCCCCGGGCCGGGCTTCTCGTTGCGGAAAACGTGGCCGAAGCGATAGCTGCGATAGGGCTTGGGCAGCGCGTCGAAATTCTCCGCCACATAGCGGGCAAGCGGCGCGGTGAGGTCGTAGCGCAGGGACAGCCACTGGCCGTCATCGTCCTGAAACGAGAACACGCCGGCATTGGGCCGGTCCTGGTCGGGCAGGAATTTTCCCAGCGCGTCGGTGTATTCCACCGTCGGCGTCTCGACCTCGTCGAAGCCCCACAGCTCATAGACGCGGCGGATGGCGTCCGTCATGGCGCGTGTGGCGGCGAGTTCCGCCGCCGGGCGGTCGGCGAAGCCACGCGGCGAGCGGGCCTTGATGCGGTCGGGGGCGTCGGACATCGCTGCTTCGTCTTCGGTCTGGGAAGGGGTCGCGAGCGTGGTAGCCCGTCCGGCCCGCTTCGCCAAGCCGCCGGCCTCAGTTCATGGTCGAGGGCAGCCAGAGCACGAGGCCGGGGAAGACGACGAGCAGCGCGATCAGCAGGAGGTGGGCGATGACGTGCGGGAACGCCCCGGCGAAGACCTCCTCCACGGGCCGCCCGGCATAGCGCGACACCACGAAGGCATTGAGCCCGACCGGCGGGGTGATGAGCCCCACCTCCGCGATCACGATGACGATCACCCCGAACCACACAGGATCGAAGCCGAGCGAGATCACCACGGGCAGCACGACCGGAACCGTCAGGATCAGGATCGCGATCTGGTCCATGAAGCAGCCGAGGATCAGGTAGATCAGCAGGATCAGCGCCAGGATCGCCCAGCGCGAGGTCTCGATGGACGCCACGTAGTCGACGATGGCCGGCGTGGTCTGGGTCAGTGCGAAGAAATAGCCGAAGATCTTGGCGCCCATGATGATCATGAAGATCATGCAGGAGGTGCGCGCGGCCCCCGTGACCGCCGCGAGGAAGCTTCTCCAGCCCAGCTTGCCGTTGAGCGCGGCGAGCACCATGGCGCCGAAGGCGCCGATGCCGGCGGCCTCGGTCGGGGTCGCGATACCGAGATAGATGATGCCCGTCACCGCCATGAACAGCGCGGCGAGCGGCCCGGCCACTTTCAGCGACGCGAATTTCTCGCGCCAGGAATAGGACCGCGAGGTGCCGGCCCGCGAGGGATCCAGCGTGACCAGCAGCAGCACGGTCAGCGCGATGGTGATGCAGACGAGAATGCCGGGGATGATGCCGCCGATCAGAAGGCGGCTGATCGAGACGTCGGCGATGATGCCGAACAGCACCAGCGCCACGCTCGGCGGGATCAGCATGGCCAGCGTGCCGGAGACGGCGACGACGCCGCAGGCCAGCTTGGCCTCGTAGCCATTCTCGCGCATGGCGGGGATGGTGGTCGCCGACAGGGTGGCGGCGGCGGCGGTGCTGGAGCCGGAGATCGCGCCGAAGCCCGCGCCGGCGATGGCGGTCGCGATGCCGAGCCCGCCGCGGATGCGCCCGACCCACACCGCCGCGGCGCGGAACAGGTCGTTGGCGACCCCGCTGATGATGACGAACTCCGCCATCAGCATGAACATGGGGATGGTGATCAGCTCGTACGCCGACACCGCCGAGATCGGCGTCGTGTCGAGGATGCCCAGGACCATGGGCATGCCGCCGCGCAGATAGAGGCCGACGACGCCCGCCAGCGCCATGGCGAAGCCGACCGGCGCGCCGATGGCGAGCAGGACGAACATGAAACCGGTGACGCCGGCGGCGAGCATCTCTCAGTCCTCCAGCAACTCGATGTCGATGTGGGGATCGGGCCGGCCCGTGCCGGAACCGCCGGCGGCGATCATCAGGCTCTCCACCGCACCGAACAGCAGGCGGGCCACGATCATGGCGGAGCCCAGCACGACGAGGGCCGGCGCGACCCATGTCGGCCAGGCGATTGCGCCGGCCACCGCCTCGCCGCTCTGGAACGCGCGCCACGCCTTGCCCGCCGCCAGCCAGACCAGCAGCGCGAAGAAGACTGCGGCCATGAGCCAAGAGATCGCGCGCATGACATGCCGGATCCGCCCGGACATTCTCCGGAACAGGATGTCGACACCGATGTGGTGGCCATGGGCGAGGCAGTGCGACAGGCCCAGGTAGAAGATCGCCACCATCAGGTAGAGCGAGATCAGGTCGTAGGACCAGCTCAGCGGCGCATTGAGGAAATAGCGGCCGACGACGTCCACCACGACGATCGCCATGATGGCCGCGATGGTGAGCCCGGCGAGGATGCCGAGCGCGCCGTCGATGCGGTCGAGAGCCGCCCCGATGGCGCGCATGGTGGCTATGCTCCTCCCGGCCTCAGTTGCCCGCCGGCTCCACGGCCGCCTGGAAGGCCTCGAGCACCTCGGTGCCGGGCCTGCCGCCGCGGTCGAGCTCGGCCGCCCATTCGGTCGCGACCGACGCCAGCGCCTCGTCGAGCCCGGCCGCGGTCTCCGCCGACAGCTCATTCATGTCGACGCCTGCGTCGCGCAGCTTGCCGATGGCGCCCTCGAGGTCCTTGTCGACCTTGGCGCAGGTCTCGCGCGTCATTCGCTCGCCCACCTCCATCATGGTGTCCTGCACCTTCTGCGGCAGCGCGGCGAAGCGTGTCTCGCTGATGACGTAGGTCAGCACGAAGCTGCCGAAATT
>JAEWEX010000400.1 GCA_023389135.1 Pseudomonadota bacterium
TGGCCGCGCGGCTCGGCGTCGCGCCCGGCCGCATGGCGACCTGCTGGCAGGTGCATTCCGCGGTGGCGGTGGCCACCGACCGGCCGTGGTCGCGCGAGGAGGCGCCGAAGGCCGACGCCGTGGTCACCGCGACGCCGGGCCTCGCCGCCTGCTGCTCGGTGGCCGATTGCGGGCCGGTGCTGTTCGCGGACGCCGGCGCGCGGGTGGTGGCCGCCGCCCATGCCGGCTGGAAGGGCGCCTTCGGCGGCATCCTGGAGGCCACGGTGGACAAGATGGTGGACATGGGCGCCGCGCGGAAAAACATCGTGGCGGTGCTCGGCCCCTGCATCCGCCAGCCCAGCTACGAGGTGGGGCCGGAATTCGTGGCGACGTTCGAGGCGGCCGACATGGCCAATGCGCGCTGGTTCCGCCCCTCCGCCCGCCCCGGCCACGCGCTGTTCGACCTCGGCGGCTACGTGGTCGCGCGCCTGTCGCGCCTCGGCCTCGGCGCCGTGGCCGATCTCGGCCTCGACACCTATGCCGACGAGGCGCGGTTCTACTCCTATCGGCGCGCCACCCATCGCGGCGAGAAGGATTATGGCCGCCTGATCGCGGGCATCGCGCTGGAGGGGTAGGCTTGCGCCATCGCGAATATGACCGCATCGATGTGCGGAAGGTGCAACATGGTGACTGACGACGACATCCGGCCCCTGCGCAGCGATGCCGACCATGAGCGCGCCATGGCGCAGGTCGCGCGTCTGTGGGGTGCGGCATCGGGGACGCCGGACGGCGACCGCATGGACGTGCTCGCGACCTTGATTGATGCCTATGAGGCCGCGCATCACCCGATCGATCCGCCCGATCCCGTGGACGCAATCCTGTTCCGCATGGAGCAGCAGGGCCTGACGCGCAGGGACATCGAGCCTCTGATCGGGTCGCGCGCGCGCGTCGCCGAGGTGCTGAACCGCAAGCGCGCCCTGTCCATCGAAATGATCCGCAGGCTCCATGACGGGCTGGGGATTCCAGCCGAAATCCTGATCCGCCCCACCAGCCGCTCCGCCGCCTGACGTCCTGCCCTTCGGTCGAATGAGAGCTCCTGCCCCCGTCGCCATTGAGGATGACGCACGGTTCTGCGCCGCGCCCCGTTGAGGCGTCATCAAAACGTTGCTAAGGACCGCGCGCGTGTCCGGGCGCCTCCGCGTCCGGCCCATCCCGCCGCCACCTGCCGGAGCCGCCGCCCATGAAGATCGTCGCGGGCAATTCCAACCGTCCGCTGGCGGAATCCATCGCCGCCTATCTCCAGCAGCCGCTGACCAGGTGCCTTGTGCGGCGCTTCGCGGACATGGAGGTGTTCGTCGAGGTGCAGGAGAACGTGCGCGGCGAGGACGTGTTCGTGGTGCAGTCGACCTCGTTCCCGGCCAACGACCACCTGATGGAGCTGCTGATCATCATCGACGCGCTGCGGCGCGCCTCGGCGCGGCGCATCACGGCGGTGGTGCCGTATTTCGGCTATGCCCGGCAGGACCGCAAGCCCGGGCCCCGCACGCCCATCTCCGCCAAGCTGGTCGCCAACCTGATCACCCGCGCCGGCGTCGACCGGGTGCTGACCCTCGACCTCCATGCCGGGCAGATCCAGGGCTTCTTCGACATCCCCACCGACAACCTCTACGCCTCGCCGGTCATGGTGCGCGACATCAAGGACCGCTTCGAGATGGGGCGCACCATGGTGGTGTCGCCCGATGTCGGCGGCGTGGTGCGCGCCCGCAGCCTCGCCAAGCGCATCGACGCCCCGCTCGCCATCGTCGACAAGCGCCGCGAGCGGCCGGGCGAGAGCGAGGTCATGAACGTGATCGGCGAGGTCGAGGGCAAGACCTGCATCCTGGTCGACGACATCGTCGATTCCGGCGGCACGCTGTGCAACGCCGCCGACGCCCTGCTCGCCCAGGGCGCGACCGACGTCTACGCCTACCTGACCCACGGCGTTCTGTCGGGCGGCGCGGTCGCGCGCATCACCGCCTCCCGCATCAAGGAGATGGTGATCACCGATTCGATCCAGCCGACGGAGGCCGTCCGCGTGGCGCGCAACATCCGCGTGCTCGGCATCGGCACGCTGCTGGGCGAGGCGATCCAGCGCACCGCCCACGAGGAATCGGTCTCCAGCCTGTTCGACTGACGGCCTCGGGGCGACCCGTCCCGGCCGCGCCGGCGCGCAATGCTGCGATGCATCAAAATTTATTGTGCATCGCAGCAACAAATCCCATCTTCGCGGATTGGAGATAGGTCGCGCGCAGTCCCCGCGCCGGCCGGCCGAGGACCGCGAGCGCCATGAGAAACCTGTCCGACACCGTCAGCCGGCTGGCCGCGCTGCGCCGCGCCGCCGTCCCGCCCGAGCCGCCGGGGGCCGACCGCCTCGGCGACCTTTCCGGCTTCGGCTCCAACCCCGGCGCGCTGCGCGCCCGGACCTACGTGCCCGAGGCGCTCGGCCGGGACGCCGCCCTGGTGGTCGTGCTGCATGGCTGCCTGCAGACCGCTGCGCTCTACGACCACGGCTCCGGCTGGTCCAGGCTGGCGGACCGGCACGGCTTCGCGCTGCTTTTTCCCGAGCAGCAGCGCCACAACAACCCCAACCTCTGCTTCAACTGGTTCCTGCCCGGCGACACCGCCCGCGACGCCGGCGAGGCGCTGTCGATCCGCCAGATGGTCGAGGCCATGGCGCGAGAGCACGGCATCGACCGCGGCCGCATCTTCGTCACCGGCCTGTCCGCCGGCGGCGCCATGACCTCGGTCATGCTCGCCACCTGTCCGGACCTGTTCGCCGGCGGCGCCATCATCGCCGGCCTGCCCTACGGCTCCGCCGGCACGGTGCCGGAGGCGTTCGACCGCATGCGCGGCCATGGGGGCCCGGACGCGGCCGGGCTGCACGGCCTGCTGCGCGGCGCGTCCGACCATGACGGCCCCTGGCCCACCGTGTCGATCTGGCACGGCAGCGCCGACCGCACCGTCCATCCCTCCAACGCCGAGGACATCGCGGCGCAGTGGCGGGCGCTGCACCGCCTGGCCGAGGCCCCGACCCGCACCGAGGCCATCGGCGGCCACACCCGCCGGGTCTGGACCGACGCCGCCGGCCGCGAGGCGCTGGACGTCTACACCATCGCCGGCATGGGCCACGGCACGCCGCTGGACACGCGCGGGCCGGACGCCGTCGGCGCCGGCGGCCCCTACATGCTGGAGG
>JAEWEX010000474.1 GCA_023389135.1 Pseudomonadota bacterium
GGTCCAGGTCCAGAACCGCGTCAATTCCGCCGAGCCGCGGCTGCCGGAGGAGGTGCGCCGCCTCGGCATCCGCGTGAACAAGAGCGCGACCGACTTCCTGATGGTCGTCAACCTGTTCTCGCCGGGCGGCGAGCTCGACGAGCTCTACATCTCCAACTACGCCTACCTGAACATCCGCGACGTGCTGGCGCGCCTCGACGGCGTCGGCGACATCTTCGTGTTCGGCGCCCGCGACCTGTCGCTCAGGGTGTGGCTCGATCCGCAGAAGCTGGCCTCCTACGGCCTGACCGCCGGCGATGTGGTGGCCGCCCTGCAGGAGCAGAACGTGCAGGTGTCGGGCGGCGCGCTCGGCCTGCCTCCCGTCGCCACCCGCACGGCGTTCCAGATATCAGTCACCACCCAGGGCCGCTTCCAGACCGTGGAGCAGTTCGAGCAGGTGATATTGAAGTCCGGCGAGCGCGGACAGCTGCTGCGCCTGCGCGACGTGGCGCGCGTCGAGCTCGGAGCGCAGTCCTATGCCACCAACAGCTACCTCAACGGCCAGTATTCCGTCGGCATCGGCCTCAACCAGCGCCCCGGCAGCAATGCGCTGGACGCGGCCGAGCTGGTGCAGACCACCATGGAGGCGCTGAAGCGGGACTTCCCGCCGGGGCTGGAATACGCCATCGTCTACAACCCGACGGAATTCGTCTCCGCCTCCATCGAGGCGGTGACCACCACGATCTTCGAGGCGGTGATCCTCGTCGTCATCGTGATCTTCGTCTTCCTGCAGTCGATCAGGGCGGCGGCGATCCCCATCGCGTCGATCCCGGTGGCGCTGATCGGCACCTTCGCGGTGATGGCGGCGTTCGGCTTTTCCATCAACATGCTGACGCTGTTCGGGCTGATCCTGTCCATCGGCATCGTGGTCGACGACGCCATCGTCGTGGTGGAGAACGTCGAGCGCAACATCGCCGAGGGAAAGACCCCGCGCGAAGCCGCCCACCGCACCATGGACGAGGTCGGCATCGCGGTGATCGCCATCGCGCTGGTGCTGTCGGCGGTGTTCATCCCGACCGCCTTCGTGCCCGGCATCTCGGGCCGGTTCTACCAGCAGTTCGCGCTGACCATCGCCACCGCCACCATCATCTCCGCGATCTGCTCGCTGACGCTGTCGCCGGCGCTCGCCGCGCTGCTGCTGAAGCCCCACGATCATTCCCGGGGCGGGCTGCTGCGCCGCCTCGGCGACCGGTTCAATTCCGGCTTCGACCGCATCGCCCGCGGCTATGCCGGCACCATGGGGCGCCTCGCAGGCCGCAAGCTGATCATGATGCCGGTCTACCTGGCGCTGGTGGGGCTGACGCTGTGGGTCGGCGGACGGGTGCCCACCGGCTTCATCCCGCAGTCCGACCAGGGCTACGCCATCGTCGCCGTCCAGCTTCCCGAGGGCGCCTCGCTCCAGCGCACCAACGAAGCGGTTCTCAGGGCGTCGGAGATCCTGCGCGGCGTGCCCGGCGTGGCCAACGTCGTCGGCATCTCCGGCTTCAACGGCGCGACCTTCTCGGCCGCATCCAATGGCGGCCTGCTGTTCGCGGTGTTCGAGCCGTTCTCCGCGCGGCTGGATCAGGGCCAGACCGCCGCCTCCATCGTCGGGGCGGCGCAGCAGCGGCTGTTCGCCATCGAGGAGGCGTTCACCATCATGATCGAGCCGCCCGCGGTGCCGGGCCTGGGCATCGGCGGCGGCTTCAAGATGCAGATCCAGGACCGCGGCGGCGTCGGGCTTGCCGCCCTCCAGGAGGCCACCAACGCGATCTCGGCCGCCGCCGCCCAGTCGCCGCTGGTGGCGGGCGTGTTCTCGACGTTCAGCACCGGCTCGCCGCAGGTCTATGTGGACATCGACCGCGACAAGGCGCGCCTGCTCGACGTGCCCATGGGCAACATCTTCCAGGCGCTGCAGATCCTGATCGGCTCGGCCTATGTCAACGACTTCTCGTCCTACGGCCGCGCGTTCCAGGTGAACGTGCAGGCCGACGGCGACTACCGGCTCGACCAGGACGACCTCCTGCAGATCCGCGTGCGCTCGGGCGCCGGCGCCCTGGTGCCGCTCGGCACCCTGGTGAAGCTGAACGACACCACCGGCCCGTTCACGGTCAACCGCCACAACCTCTACACCACCATCTCCCTGCAGGGCTCCGCCGCGCCGGGCGTGTCGTCGGGCGCGGCGCTGATCGCCATGGAGCAGATCGCCGCGGAGGCGCTGCCGCCGGGCGTGGGCTTCGAATGGACCGAGATCGCGCTCCAGGAGCGCCAGCTCGGCAATGCAGCGCTCTACATCTTCGCGCTGGCGGTGCTGTTCGTGTTCCTGGTGCTGGCGGCGCAGTACGAGAGCCTGGCGCTGCCGCTCGCCATCATCCTCATCGTGCCGCTGTCGATCCTGGCGGCGCTGGGCGGCGTGATGATCCGCGGCACCGACAACAACATCCTGACCCAGATCGGCTTCATCGTGCTGATCGGTCTCGCCGCCAAGAACGCGATCCTGATCGTGGAGTTCGCGCGCCAGGGCGAGGAGGAGGGCATGACCCCGCTGCAGGCGGTGGTGGAGGCCTGCCGGCTGCGGCTGCGCCCGATCCTGATGACCTCGCTCGCCTTCACCATGGGCGTGCTGCCGCTGGCCATCGCCACCGGCGCCGGCGCCGAATTGCGCCAGGCCATCGGCACGGCCGTGGTGTTCGGGATGATCGGCGTGACCGGGCTCGGCCTGTTCCTGACGCCCGTGTTCTACGTGGCGATCCGGCAACTGGTGCTGCGGCTCGGCCGGTCGCGGCCGTCAGCGGCCCCGAAGGCGGCCGGCGAGGGGATCTGAACCCGGCAGGCCGCAGTCGGTCGCAGCGGCCGAGCGCCGAAAGCGCCGGCCCGGTGCTGTGCAGGTTCTCCCTGTAGCGGGGGCGGCCAGTCAGGCCGCGCCCGGGAGAACCGTCACCCGACGGCGGCTTCCTTGGCCCGGTCCGCGCGCTTGCGCTCGTGCGGGTCCAGGATCATCTTGCGCAGCCGGATCGACCGGGGCGTAACCTCGACCAGCTCGTCATCGTCGATCCAGGCCAGCGAGCGCTCCAGCGTCATCTGGATCGGCGGCGTCAGCCGCACCGCCTCGTCCTTGGAGGTGGTGCGGATGTTGGTGAGCTTCTTGCCCTTGAGGACGTTGACCTCGAGGTCGTTGTCGCGGGTGTGGATGCCCACGATCATGCCCGGGTAAACCTTCCAGCCCGGCTCGATCACCATGGGCCCGCGGTCCTCGAGGTTCCACAGCGCATAGGCCACCGCCTCGCCCGGCTCGTTGGCGATCAGCACGCCGTTGCGGCGGCCGGGGATCTCGCCCTTGAAGGGCGCGTATTCATGGAACAGGCGGTTCATGATGGCCGTGCCGCGGGTGTCGGTCATCAGCTCGCCCTGGTAGCCGATCAGGCCGCGGGTCGGCGCGTGGAACACGAGCCTGAGGCGATTGCCGCCGGAGGGCTTCATCTCCAGCATGTCGGCCTTGCGCTCCGACATCTTCTGCACCACCACGCCCGAGTGCTCCTCGTCGACGTCGATCACGACCTCCTCGACGGGCTCCAGGTACTCGCCGGTGGCCTCGTCGCGGTGCATGACCACGCGCGGGCGCGACACGCCGAGCTCGAAGCCCTCGCGGCGCATGGTCTCGATCAGGATGGCGAGCTGCAGTTCGCCGCGGCCGGAGACGAAGAACGAGTCCTTGTCGGAGGACTCCTCGATCTTCAGCGTGACGTTGCCTTCGGCCTCGCGCAGCAGCCGGTCGCGGATGACGCGGCTCGTCACCTTGTCGCCCTCGGTGCCGGCCAGCGGGCTGTCATTGACGATGAACGACATGGTCACGGTCGGCGGGTCGATGGGCTGCGCCTGGATCGGCGTGTCCACCGACATGTCGCAGAACGTGTCGGCGACCGATCCCTTCACCAACCCTGCGATGGATACGATGTCGCCCGCCTCGCCCTGCTCGATGGGCTGGCGCTCGATGCCGCGGAAGGCGAGGATCTTGGAGACGCGGCCGGTTTCCACCAGCTTGCCGGTGCGGTCCAGCACCTTGATGGTCTGGTTGGGCTTCACCGTGCCGGCCGAGATGCGGCCGGTGATGATGCGGCCGAGGAACGGGTTGGCCTCCAGCAGCGTGCCGAGCATCTTGAACTCGCCGTCCTCGACCTTGGGGCTCGGCACGTGCTTCAGCACCATGTCGAACAGCGGCGCCAGGCCCTGGTCGCTCGGGCCCTCGGGGCTTCCCGCCATCCAGCCGTCGCGGCCCGAGCCATAGAGGATCGGGAAGTCGAGCTGCTCGTCGCTGGCGTCGAGCGCAGCGAACAGGTCGAACACCTCGTTGATGACCTCCTGCGAGCGCGCATCTGGCCGGTCGACCTTGTTGATGGCGACGATGGGGCGCAGCCCGATGGCCAGCGCCTTGGAGACCACGAACTTGGTCTGCGGCATCGGCCCCTCGGCCGCGTCCACCAGCACGATGGCGCCGTCCACCATGGACAGGATGCGCTCCACCTCGCCGCCGAAATCGGCGTGGCCCGGCGTGTCGACGATGTTGATGCGGGTGTCCTTCCAGACCACCGAGGTCGCCTTGGCCAGGATCGTGATGCCGCGCTCCTTCTCCAGGTCGTTGGAATCCATCACCCGCTCGACCACGCGCTGGTTCTCGCGGAAGGTGTTGGACTGCTGGAGCAGCTTGTCGACCAGCGTGGTCTTGCCGTGGTCGACATGGGCGATGATGGCGATGTTGCGCAGCTTCATGGCGGTCAAAAATCCAAAGGGCCGCCCCCGGGCTGGGAAGCGGCCATCGCTTGTTGCGGTGCGGCATACACGATTTGGGGCGCGCGCGCCAGCCGGGCCCTGCGGGGAACCCTGTCCCCGCCGGCGGCGTTGGCACGGCACGCATATGGCGCAGAAGCGCCGCATCTGCAAGGAGCCGCTCACATGACCGCCACCGACACCGCCCGCGACATCGAGAAGGTCTGGGACATCGTCGAGGATGTCGATTTCTGCATGCTGACGACGATCTCCGGCGGCGAGCTGCGCGCACGCCCCATGAGCTCGCATGCGGACCGCGCCGCCGGCGCGATCCTGTTCCTGACCGACGTGCGCGGCCACAAGGACGAGGAGATCGCGGCCGATCCCCGCGCCTGCCTCGGCTATGCCGCCACCGGCAAGAACCTGTATCTCTCGGTCACCGGACATGCCTCCATCGAGAACGACCGCGCCAAGATCCGCGAGTTGTGGGACGCGGGAGCCGACATGTTCTGGCCCAAGGGCCCCGATGACGAAAACGTCCGCGTGCTGCGCTTCGAGCCATCTCGGGCGGAGTGGTGGGACGGCCCCAACGCGGTGGTGGTCGCTCTCAAGATGGCGAAGGCGAAGCTCACCGGCGGCACGCCCGACTTCGGCGAGAACCGCAAGGTCACGCTGGGCTAACCGTCGAAGCATGGGCTTATAGATTCCAGGAACAATATCCTATAAATTTACTATTCTTTAACCCTTGGAGTGCGATATGGTACGATTCGATAGGTGGGGGAGAAATGAAATGACGATGGCCGGAGAGAGCCAGTTCGAGGAGATGGTCTTGCGCCTTGGAGGCCTGCTTAAGCCTGAAGATGGAGCATCGTTAGATTTCCAATTGCCCGGTGCTTTGATTGATGTGCCGAGCCATACGACTTATGGGGCATTCTCTGGTTTGGGGGGCGCAGATGCCGAATTGGAAGGACGTGCTAGCGGAAATATCCTCAGAACAAAATCGCGCGAAGCAAGCGATTGATTTAGCAAGACGAAGGCACCTGTCAATTTTATCTGAATATTCTGGTAGAAATATAATAGCCTATTATTCTGGTTGGCAGTCAAAGCCGGGAGTTGCCGGGACAGAAATTCGTGATGAAGATCGAAACGGATTTATGCTTGCTGCCCATGATCTTGATTACAAAAAAGGCCTTGATCTTATAATTCACACTCCCGGAGGCTCCATTTCCGCAACACAGTCAATTGTTCAGTACTTAAAGGAAAAATTTGGAAGAAATATTAGGGCTATTGTTCCGCATACGGCGATGTCTGCCGGAACAATCATTGCATGCTCCTGCAAAGAAATATTAATGGCTCGGCATTCGAGTATTGGTCCAATAGATCCACAAATTAGAGGACTCCCGGCAACAGGCGTGATCGAGGAGTTTAGGAAGGCTTTCGACGAGATATGCGAGGACCCTAGAAAGGAGGCTGTTTGGCGGCCAATCTTGTCGCAGTATACACCAACCTTCTTAGGTATGTGTAAAAACGCAATCGATTGGTCTGAGGCTTTTGCCAGAGAACAGCTCGCCGACAATATGTTTCGAGGCGAGAGGCAAAAAATGCGCAAAATCGATGCGATCATCAAATTTTTAACAGAGTACAACCATGTAAAGCTTCACGAAAGGCAGATAAACTATCGTGAAGCGAAAAAAATCGGACTAAAAATATCACTTATTGAAGATGACAATAAGCTACAAGATCTTATTCTAACAGTTCATCACTGTTTTAGCCATACGCTGTCCAATACAGCGGCCTTTAAGGTGATCGAAAACCAAAACGGCGCAGCTTTTGTGAAGGCCCAAAGCGGGCTACCTCAGTAAACGCGGTCATCCGGGCCGTTCCCACGGCCCCACCAACGGCCGCTCGGGCCTGACAGCGCGGATCATCAGCATCTCGCCGAGGTTCTCGCTGGTGATAAGCCCCATCAGCCGCCCGTCCGCGTCGGTGACGCCGATGGCGGGTGGGCGTGACGTTTCCATCAGCTTCAGTGCGTCCTTCAGAGCGGCGCGGCGGCCGACGGTGGGAATGCCCGCGGTCATGACGCCCGCCACCGGGGTTCCGGGGCCGGTGTCGCGCATCGCCGTGATCATGGCGTCCCGCGTGAGGATGCCGCGCAGACGGCCGGCGCCGTCCACGACCGGGAACTCCTTCTGCGTGGTGCGGATCAGCGCTTCGGCTGCATCGTCCACAGTGGCCTGAGGGCCGAGGCTCTCGAAGGCGGTGATCATCGCGTCGGACGCCGGCACGCCGCGCGCCATGTCGTGAAGCTGCGCCTGGCCGGCCTCCGCCGATGCCGCGAGGTAGACGAAGATCGCGATGAAGATCAGCAGCGGATTGCCGAACAGCCCGGCGAAGCCCAGCACGAAGGCAACTCCCTGGCCGATGGTGGCGGCGATCTGGGTTGCGCGGGCATGGCTCATGCGGGTCGCCAGCAGCGCCCTCAGCACCCGGCCGCCATCCATGGGAAAGGCGGGGATCAGGTTGAAGACCACCAGGAACAGGTTGACGGCCATCAGCCGCGAGCCGAGATCGCCTGCCGGCGTGGCGACCTCGTTCAGGCCCGTCATGTCGAACCGCGCCCCCAGCAGGTAGAGCACCGCAGCGATAGCCACATTGACCGCCGGGCCGGCCAGCGCCACCACCAGTTCCTCGGAAGGCTTCTCCGGAATCCGCTCCAGATTGGCGACGCCGCCGATGGGCAGCAGCGTGATGTCGGGCGTGCGAACGCCATAGCGTCGCGCCGCGATCACATGCCCGAACTCGTGCGCCAGCACGCAGGCGAACAGCGCGACCACATAGACCAGCGCGTCGATAGCCGCGCCGCTGCCGCCGGATGCTCCCGCCGCGATGCCGATCCAGGCCAGCAGCAGCAGGAACGTGACATGGATGCGGACCTCGGTGCCGAGGATCGTGACGAGCGGGATGGACCACGACATGGGACAGCCTGTCGGTAGGAACGCGTGACCATAGACCCGTGCAGGGCTGGACCAAAGTGCTGCGCCGCACTATAATATAAGTCTTACTTATTATATGTCTGACTGATGAGCTCGCACCAGAACCCCATCGGCTTCCTGATCGTCGACGTGGCGCGGCTGATGCGCCTCAGCTTCGACCGCGCGCTCGCGGTGGCGGGTGTGGGCGGACTGACGCCCGGCGAGGCCCGGGCGCTTGCCCATGTCGACCGCTGCGGCGCCGTGCGGCAGACCCTGCTCGCCCAGCGCATGGCCATCGAGCCCATGACGCTGGTGGGCTATCTCGACCGGCTCGAGGCTCAGGGGCTCGTCGCGCGCGAGCCCGATCCCACCGATCGCCGCGCCAAGATCGTGCGGCTGACGCCCGGTGCCGAGCCGGTGCTGGCGCGCATCCTGGAGGTGGGCCGCGAGGTCCGGGCGGTTGCCCTGGCCGGCATGAGCGAGGCCGAGGCCGACCAGTTCCTGGCGCTGCTGGAGCGCGCCCACCGCAACCTCGCCTCCGGCCGCGACGGGGCCGACGACGTGGAGAACGCCACGTGACGCCGCCACCCGTGACGGAGCGGCGCGTCGCAATCGTCGGGGCGCTGATGGTGATGCTCGGCCCCGTGAGCCTCGCCCTCTACACGCCGGCGCTTCCCACGCTTGTCCTCGCCTTCGGCACCACCGAGGCGATGCTGAAGCTCAGCGTCACGGTCTATTTCTTCGGCTTCGCGTTCGCGCAGCTCGTCTGCGGGCCCATGTCCGACGCGTGGGGCCGGCGGCCGGTGGCGCTCGGCTTCTTCTCCATCTATCTCGGCGGCAGCGTGCTCGCGGCCGCCGCGCCGACGGTGGAGTTTCTGCTGGCCGGACGCGCGCTGCAGGGGATCGGCGTGGCGGCGGGCGTCGCCATTTCGCGCGCGATCGTGCGCGACCTGTTCGTCGGGCAGGCCTCGGCCCGCATCATGAACCTGATCGGGCTGATCCTCGCCATCGCGCCGCTGGTTTCGCCGCTGCTCGGCGGCGTCATCGTCTCGACGCTGGGCTGGCACCCGATCTTTCTCGCCATGGTGATCTTCGGTGTCGCGGTCATGCTGGCGCTCGCCTTCGGGCTGCCCGAGACCAACGCGGCCCCCGACCCCGAACTCGCCCGTCCCGCGCGCGTGATGGCCAGCTACCGGACGCTGCTGGCCGACCGCGCCTTTATGCGCTCGGGCCTGGCGCTCGGCATCGCGCTGGGCGGGCTCTACACCCAGGCGGCGCTGCTGCCCTTCGTGCTGATCGGCCGGCTCGGCCTCACGCCCACCGAGTTCGGGCTGACCACGGTGTTCCAGACCGGCTCCTACGCCTTCGGCGCCTTCGTGACGGGCCGGCTGCTGGCGCGCACCGACGCCATGCGGCTGGTGCCGGTCGGGCTCGGCATCGTGGCGGCGGCCGGGGCGGCGCTGTTCGTCGCGGTCCATGTGCTGCCGCCCACCGTGTCGGTGGCGATCGTGCCGTCCATGCTGTGGGCCTTCGGCATCGCGCTGCTGATGCCGGGCGCCATGACCGGCGCCATGGCGGGCTTCGGCGCCATCGCCGGCGCAGCGTCCGCGCTGCTGGGCTTCCTCCAGATCGCCGGCGGCTTCGCCGGCTCGGGCGTCGCGGCACTGTTCCCCGATCCGCTGGTGGCGCTGGCGGTCATCCTGCCTGTCATGGCGGGGCTCGCCGGGCTGGCGCACCTGATGCTCCGGCCGCGCCGCGGAACGCCGGTGGCCCGCACGCCTGAGCCCACGGACATCGAGATCGCGGCCGACCCGGCCGGCCTGATCGGCGCCGCCGGCGACGAGATCGAGGCGGAGCGCCTCAGGAAGTCGGCGTGAAGCCGGAGGTCAGGCGCGCGTCACCAGGAAGTCTTCCGAGCCGACAACCCCAGACAGATCGTCAACGCTGTCATGGAACACGTCGAGATAGGGTGTGAATGCATAGACGCGATCACGCTTGCCGCCGGTGACCTCGCGCACAAGATCGGCTTTCTGGAAATCGAGCAGCAAGTTGTTGACGGTGGGATAGCTGCTTGAAATGGTTTGCGCGGCTTGTCTCACGGTGATGTAGGGTTGCCGGAACAACGCCTCCAGCAGGGCAAGTGCGCGGGCGCTCCGGCTCAAGGATGGCATCTTTTCCCCCAGACTTCGCCGCAGTGCTACGATGCTCTGAGCAGTTTTCAGAGCGGACCTCGATGTTGCGGTGACACCCCTGAGAAAGAACATCAGCCAGCCTTCGATGTCACCATCATCTCTCGTGCCTTGCAGTCGAGCATAATACTCTTCGCGGTTCGATCTGAAGAACAGGCTTAGGTAGAGGACCGGCCGCGACAGGATCATTTCATGGCAAAGAATGAGCGTAACGAGCATGCGGCCCAACCGCCCGTTGCCGTCCCAAAAAGGATGTATCGTTTCGAACTGGGAATGGATCAGGGCGCAACGGATAAGCGGCGGAAGATCGGAAGGTTCGTTGATGAAGCGTTCCAGATCACCCATTGCCCTCTCCATCAG
>JAEWEX010000520.1 GCA_023389135.1 Pseudomonadota bacterium
CGACAGCATGGCGGCCCGCGCCCGGCTCCGCGAGGCGAGCACCAGCGGGGCGTCCAGCCGCCAGAACGGCGCGGCGGTCACGTGGCCGCCATCGCGGCGCGGCGATGCTCCTCGTAGAGCCTGAGGATCGCTGCGGCGGTCTCCTCGATGGAGCGCCGGGTCACGTCGATCACGGGCCAGCCGTGGCGTGCGCAAAGCCGCCGGGAGGCGGTGATCTCCTCCGTGACGCGATCCTCGTCCACATAGGAGCCGTCAAGCGTGTCGCCCGCCAGCGACAGGATGCGGTTCTGGCGGAGCTGCACGATGCGCTGGGGGCTCGCGATCAGGCCCACCACCAGCGGCTTCGAGACCCCGGCGAGCTCGTCCGGAGGCGGCATGCCCGGCACCAGCGGGATGTTGGCCGTCTTGATCCCGCGATTGGCCAGATAGATGCTCGTCGGCGTCTTGGAGGTGCGGCTGATGCCGATCAGCACCACATCGGCGTCTGCGAGCCCGTCCCGGTGCTGGCCGTCATCGTGCATCATGGTGAAGTTCATGGCGTCGATGCGCTTGAAGTATTCCGCGTTCAGCGTGTGCTGCGCGCCGGGGCGGTGCGTCCCCTCGGCGCCGAGATAGGACCGCAGCAGGGCGTGGACCGGCGCCAGCACCGACAGCACGGGACAGCCCAGTTCGCGGCAGCGGGTTTCCAGCCGCTCGGTCAGCGTTTCGTCGACCAGCGTGTAGAGCACGATGCCGGGCTCGTCCTCGATGGCCGCGATGATGCGATCGACCTGTTGGGAGGTCCTCACCAGAGGGTAGATATGCTCGATGGCGGTCACGCTGTCGTACTGGGCCGAGACCGCGCGGCCCACCGCCAGGAGCGTCTCGCCGGTGGAATCGGACACGAGATGGAGATGGAAGAAGGTCAGGCCTTCGGTCATGGGGACGGATCTGTGGATGGCGGTGGACAGAGTGCCCCTGCGGGGCATGCGGCGCGGCACTGTTGCGCCAACGGGGCAATCGATCAACAGGCGTGGAGCTGTGGCCGCGTCGCAGGCCGGAATCGTTACGCATTCGCTGTCGGCCATTCATCCACACCGCCTTCCCCCGCGTAAGGCCAAGGATATCCGCCGCGTCCGGTCGTTATGCACCGGACGGGACGGCGCGCGGCCTGCGGGAGAAAGCTGTCGGTGACTTGTGGCCTTGGTCGAAACGAGGCAAACCCACCGACCAGAAGAAAAAGAAGCCAATTAAGACTTCCTTAACCATTTGGGAGCGCGGACGGCGTGGCGGAAAAACCTCTTCTCAGGGTGCTTGCAGGGCAGACGCTCGATCCGCCCCCGGTGTGGTTCATGCGTCAGGCGGGACGCTACCTCGCCGAGTATCGTGCACTGCGAGCCCAGGCCGGGTCGTTCCTCGACCTGTGCTACGCACCGGCCCTGGCGGCGGAGGTCACGCTGCAGCCGATCCGCAGGTTCGGGTTCGACGCCGCCATCCTGTTCTCCGACATTCTGGTCGTGCCGCATGCGTTGGGACAGGAACTGACCTTCGTGGAAGGCGAGGGCCCCAGGCTGCCTCCGATCACCGACGAGGCGGGGCTCGCAGAGCTTCGCACGACGCTGGACGAAAACCGCGCCGGACGGGTCTACGAGACCGTATCGAGGGTGAAGGCCGATCTCCCCCCTGGAGTGGCGCTGATCGGCTTCTGTGGCGCTCCCTGGACGGTTTCGACCTACATGGTGGGCGGCGGTGTCGATCGCGGCGCGGCGGCGTTGTGGGCGCGGCGCGACCCGAAGGGCTTCGGCCGGCTGATCGAGCGGATCGAGGACGCATCGGTGGAATATCTCAGCGGCCAGGCCGCGGCGGGGGCGGAGGCGTTGCAGCTGTTCGACAGCTGGGCCGGCGAACTCGCGCCCGACCTGTTCCACGAACTGAGCATCGCGCCCATGCGGCGCATGACCGCCAGGCTCAAGGCGCGGCACCCGGGCATTCCGGTGATAGCGTTTCCGCGCGGCGCCGGATCGCAGATGGCGGCCGTGGCCGGGATCGGCGCCGACGCAATCGGGATCGACACCGCCGAGGATCCCGCAGCGGTGCGCAAGGTGCTCGGCGCGTCGGCAGTGCTTCAGGGCAATCTCGATCCGCTCGCCCTGATCGCCGGCGGCGAGGGCCTGGACCGGGCGGTCGATGCGGTGCTCGACGGAATGGCCGGCGGACCGTTCGTGTTCAATCTCGGCCATGGCATCAGGCAGGAAACGCCCATCGCGTCGGTCGAGCGCGCCCTCGCCCGGATCAGGCGTACCGCCCGGTGACGTATCTCTGGCTCAAGGTGGCCCACATCGTCGCGATGATCGCGTGGATGGCGGCGCTGCTGTATCTGCCGAGGCTGTTCGTCTACCACGCAGCCGCGACGCCGGGATCGGAGCTGTCCGAGACGTTCAAGGTCATGGAGAGACGCCTGCTCAAGGCCATCGCCACCCCGGCGATGATCGCGACATGGGTGTTCGGGGTGTCGCTCGTCGTTGTGGGCGGGTTGTGGTCCGAAGGCTGGCTGCATGCCAAGTTCGCCCTGGTGCTCGCACTTTCCGGCATCCATGGCTGGCTGGTGCGGCTTGCACGGGGTTTCGCCGCGGACGACAATCGCCGCAGCGGCCGGTTCTACCGGGTGCTCAACGAGGTTCCGGCCGTGATCATGCTCGCGATCGTGGTCCTCGTGGTGATCCGGCCATTCTGAGTTTCGCTTGCGGCATGCGGGCGAAGCGCGTATGTGTTGGCCACTTCCGAAACGCGGACAGTCGCTGGTGCACGGTCTATGGACCCCGCGCCGGTGGCGACCGGGCCTCCCCCGGACGTGCCCGGCACGCAAGATCCGCGAATCTCCGCACCCCTGTCCTGTCTTAGACCGCATGCTTCTGCTCGCGGTCTCCTACCCGGAAACACTTCCATGCCGGAAATCAAGCTTCTGGACCTCAAGGCCAAGGCGCCCACCGAGCTGTTGGCCTTCGCCGAGGAGCTCGAGGTCGAGAACGCCTCCACCATGCGCAAGCAGGAGCTGCTGTTCGCGATCCTCAAGCAGCTCGCCGCCCGGGAGACCGACATCATCGGACGCGGCGTGGTCGAGGTCCTGCAGGACGGCTTCGGCTTCCTGCGCTCGCCGGATGCCAACTACCTGCCCGGACCCGACGACATCTATATCTCGCCGTCGCAGATCCGGCGCTTCTCGCTGCGTACCGGCGACACCGTCGAGGGCCAGATTCGCAGCCCGAAAGATGCGGAGCGCTACTTCGCGCTGCTCAAGGTCAACACCATCAATTTCGAGGATCCCGAGAAGACGCGGCACAAGGTTCATTTCGACAGCCTGACGCCGCTCTATCCGGACGAGCGGCTCCGGATGGAGGTGGAGGACCCCACCATCCGTGACTTCTCGGCGCGCGTGATCGACATCGTCGCGCCGCTCGGCAAGGGCCAGCGCGCGCTCATCGTCGCGCCGCCGCGGACCGGCAAGACGGTGCTGCTGCAGAACATCGCGCGGTCGATCACCGCGAACCATCCCGAATGCTACCTCATCGTGCTGCTGATCGACGAGCGGCCCGAGGAGGTCACCGACATGCAGCGCACGGTGAAGGGCGAGGTTGTGTCGTCGACCTTCGACGAACCGGCGGCGCGCCATGTCCAGGTTGCGGAGATGGTGATCGAGAAGGCCAAGCGGCTGGTGGAGCACGGCCGCGACGTGGTCATTCTCCTGGATTCCATCACCCGGCTGGGCCGCGCCTACAACACGGTGGTCCCCTCCTCCGGCAAGGTGCTGACGGGCGGCGTCGACGCCAACGCGCTCCAGCGGCCCAAGCGCTTCTTCGGCGCGGCGCGCAACATCGAGGAAGGCGGCTCGCTTTCGATCATCGCCACGGCTCTGATCGACACCGGCAGCCGCATGGACGAGGTGATCTTCGAGGAGTTCAAGGGCACGGGCAATTCCGAGCTGATCCTGGACCGCAAGGTGTCCGACAAGCGCGTGTTCCCGGCCATGGACATCACAAGGTCCGGCACCCGCAAGGAGGAGCTCCTGGTCCCGCCGGATATCCTCAAGAAGATGTATGTCCTGCGCCGGATCCTCAATCCCATGGGGACGGTCGACGCCATCGAGTTCCTGATGGACAAGCTGCGGCACACCAAGTCGAACAGCGAGTTCTTCGACTCCATGAACACCTGACAGGCGGCCGCATCTTCCGATTCGGCCACGAAACGTACGCAGCTCCCGATTCACGTGAAACCCGTGGCCGGCGCGCCTCGGGGCCGCACTGATCGATTCGGTTGCGTACTGTTCCCATGAGCGCCCTGGAGCAGGCCATGGAACCCTCAGGCCAGGCCGACACCATCTTCGCTGTGGCGACCGCACCCGGCAAGGCTGCGCTGGCCATCCTCAGGATCTCGGGCCCGGACGCCATAGCCGCCGTGGAGGGCATGGTTGGGGGTTCTTTGCCGCCGCGTCGCCTGGTGCGACGCCGCCTGAGCGATCCTCGGTCCGGGGAAGCGCTGGATGACGGCATGGTCGTGGTGTTTCCCGCACCGGCATCGGCGACCGGAGAGGATGTCGGCGAACTCCACCTCCATGGGGGCCGTGCTGTGGTCGCGGCGGTGATGCGGGCTCTGGGCCATATGGAGGGCCTGCGCCCAGCGGAGCCGGGCGAGTATGCCAGGCGCGCGTTCCTCAACGGCAAGCTGGATCTCTCACAGGCGGAGGCCCTTGCCGATCTCATCGATGCCGAGACCGACGGTCAGCGCCGCCAGGCCCTGCGCGGGCTGGACGGGGGCATCGGCGCTCGCGCCGAGGACTGGCGCCGGCGAATTCTGCAGGCGCAGGGCCTGGCGGAAGCTGCAATCGACTTCGCGGATGAGGGTGATGTTGCCGACGGCATCCCGGCGACCGTCATGGGCGAGGCGGCGTCGATCGCCGCAGAAATCGAGGCCGTGCTCACCGACGGCCGCGCCGGCGAGCGAATGCGGAACGGCGTGACGGTGGTGATCGCAGGTCCGCCGAATGCCGGCAAGTCGACGCTGTTCAATCTCCTGGCGCGCCGCGATGTCGCCATCGTATCCCCGCATCCCGGCACCACGCGCGATGTTCTGGAGGTCCGGCTGGACCTCGGCGGTTTGCCGCTGACATTGATCGATACCGCCGGCCTGCGCGCATCGACCGACGCGGTGGAGATCGAAGGCGTGCGCCGCGCCAGGGACCAGATGGCTTCCGCCGATCTGGTGCTGCTGCTCAGGCCGGTCGATTCGGATATGGAATGGCTTGGGCTGGCTGATGATGGCGGGTCGTCTGTCGTCGTGGAGGTCGACTCCAAGTCTGATCTTCTTGATCCGAGTCTGAAGCCCTGTCTGGGCCGCATCGGCATTTCCGCTGCCACCGGGGCAGGCATTGACGAACTGACGGCGCTGCTGATGGGAAGGGCTGCCGCCATCTTGGAGGCTGGCGGCATTCAGGACGCCATCGTGACGCGTGAACGTCATCGGCGCGCACTTGAGGACGCACTGCGGGGTCTGAGAAGCGTCGCGGTTGCGCCCGGCGACGAGCTTCGCGCCGAGGCGTTGAGGCTGGCTGCGAGGGCAGTAGGACGAATCGCCGGCCGCATCGATGTCGAGGATGTCCTGGGCGAGATCTTCATGCGATTCTGCATAGGCAAGTGAGTTTCACGTGAAACGCCTTGTGCTTTGACGACTCGATTCGGGTCCGATAGGAGGTCGACGCGATGAGTCTACGGTTCGATGTCATAGTGGTCGGCGGAGGCCATGCCGGTTGCGAGGCCGCGGCCGCCGCGGCGCGATCTGGCGCGCGCGTGGCGCTGGTGACCCACCGCGCGGCGACCATCGGGGCGATGTCCTGCAACCCCGCCATCGGAGGCATGGGCAAGGGCCATCTGGTTCGGGAGATCGACGCGCTGGATGGTCTCATGGGGCGCATCGCGGACGCCGGCGGGATCCAGTTCCGTGTCCTGAACCGCCGCAAGGGGCCTGCCGTTCGCGGCCCGCGTTGCCAGGCCGACCGGAAACTCTACGCGGCCGCCATGCAGCAGGCCATTGCATCGCAGCACAACCTCGAGGTTGTCGAGGGCGAGGTCGCGGATCTTTCGATGGAGGCGGGTCGGGTCACCGGCGCGATCCTTTCCGACGGCCGGGCCATCGTCGCGGCAGCCGTCGTCCTCACGACAGGGACCTTCCTCGATGGACTGATCCACATCGGCGAGCGGCGCGTTGCGGCGGGCCGCGCCGGTGAAGCGCCGGCGCTTGCGCTCTCCCGGACGCTGCGCAAGTCGGGCTTCGCGCTGGGGCGCCTCAAGACCGGCACCCCTCCCCGTCTGGACGGTCGCACCATCGACTACGCCGCCATGGAGCCACAACCGGGAGATGTTCCACCGGAGCCGTTCTCGGCGCTCACGGCCGCCATCGTGAACCCTCAGGTCGACTGCCACATCACCCGCACCACCGCCGCCACCCATCGCGTGATTTCCGAGAACATAGGCCGATCCGCCATGTATTCCGGGGCGATCAAAGGCCGCGGCCCACGTTACTGTCCCTCCATTGAGGACAAGGTGGTCCGCTTCGGCGACCGCGACAGCCACCAGATTTTCCTGGAGCCGGAGGGGCTCGACGATCCCACGATCTATCCCAACGGCATCTCCACATCGCTGCCGGAGGACGTGCAGCGCGCGCTGATCGCCACCATTCCGGGGCTCGAGCGGGCGGAGATTCTGCGGCCGGGCTACGCCATCGAGTATGACTATGTCGATCCGCGGGAGCTGACGCCGAGCCTCGAGACCAAGCGGATCGCGGGACTGTTCCTGGCCGGTCAGATCAACGGCACCACGGGCTACGAGGAAGCGGCGGCCCAGGGTCTGGTGGCGGGGCTCAACGCCGCCCGTCGGGCCGGTGGCGGCACGGCCGTCACGTTCGAGCGGTCCGAGGCCTATCTCGGCGTGATGATCGACGATCTCGTGACCCGCGGCGTAACCGAGCCCTACAGGATGTTCACGTCCCGGGCGGAATACCGACTGTCTCTGAGGGCCGACAACGCCGACCAGCGGCTGACGCCACGCGGCGTCGAGATCGGATGCGTCGGGGCGGAGCGGGTCCGGGCGTGGCGGGCGCGATCCGACGCGCTGGAGGCGGCCCGGGAACTGGTGGGCGGCCTGTCCCTGACGCCAACGGAGGCTCGGCGTCACGGGCTCGAGGTGAACCAGGACGGGGTCCGGCGGACCGGCTTCGCGCTGCTGTCATCGGGCGTGGGACTGGATGAGCTGATCCGCATCTGGCCGGAGCTTGGAGGGCTGCAACCTTCGATTGCGGCGCAGATAGAAACCGATGCCTTGTACTCGGTTCACCTTTCGCGGCAGGAGGTCGAGATTGCGGCGGTCCGGCGGGAGGAGCAGATGCCGATCCCGGGCGATCTGGCCTATGGAGCGATCGCCGGACTTTCGGCGGAACTGGCTCAGAAGCTTGAATTGATTCGGCCCCGGACCATCGGTCAGGCAGGCCGGATCGAGGGCATGACGCCCGCCGCCATGGTTCTGCTTGTGGCGCATTCGCGCCGCGCGACAGGCGTCTCGACACGGGGCGCGGCATGACGGCAGGCGCAACTGACCGCGCCGCTGCGGAACGGCTGGTCGATGTTTCACGTGAAACCTGGAACCGCCTCGAACTCTACGTCGAATTGCTGATCCGCTGGCAGCGTGCCGTCAACCTGGTGGCGCCGGCGACATTGTCCCGGACATGGACCAGACATGTCGCGGACAGCCTGCAGCTGCTGCCGCTGGCGAAAGGGGCGCGCCGATGGGTCGACCTGGGCGCCGGAGCGGGCTTTCCGGGCCTGCCCGTCGCCATCGCCCTTGCCGACCGTCCGGGCGCCGAGGTGCACCTGGTGGAGAGCGACCAGCGAAAGGCCGCATTCCTGCGCGAGGCGGCCCGGGCGACCGCCGCGCCGGTGACGATCCACGCCCGCCGCGCCGAGGACATGGCCGGGGACTGGCCCGACGGCGTCGAGATCGTGACGGCGCGGGCGCTGGCGCCGCTGCCGCGCCTGCTGGAGCTGGCCCATCCGCTGTTGAAAACCGGGGCCCGCGGCATCTTTCCCAAGGGACAAGATGTGGATGCCGAATTGACCGAAGCCGCTAAATCTTGGATCATCGATCATGAATTCACGCCTAGCGTGACCGATCCCCGCGGCCGTATCATCATGGTGAACGGGATCGAGCGCCGACCGAAAGCTGATCCCCGCGATGGACCGCATCATGGCTGAGCCCGCCTCGTCCCCACGGATTCTCGCCCTCGCCAACCAGAAGGGCGGCGTCGGCAAGACCACCACCGCCATCAATCTCGGCACGGCGCTGGCCGCCATCGGCGAGCGCGTGCTGATCGTCGACCTCGATCCGCAGGGCAACGCCTCCACAGGCCTCGGCATCGACCGCAAGTCCCGCGCGCGCTCCACCTATGACGTGATGGTCCGCGAGGCGCGGCTGGCCGAGGTGGTGCAGCGCACCGCCGTGCCGCGCCTCGACGTCGCGCCCTCCACCATGGACCTGCTGGGCGTGGAGCTGGAGATCGCCGGCGCCCGCGACCGCTCGTTCCGGCTGCGCGACGCGATCCGCGCCATGGCGGCGGCCGCCACGCTGCCCGGCGAGGAGGAGCCCTACTCCTATGTGCTGGTGGACTGCCCGCCCTCGTTCAACCTGCTGACCATCAACGCCCTGGCTGCGTCGGACGCGATCCTGGTGCCGCTGCAGTGCGAGTTCTTCGCGCTGGAGGGCCTGTCGCAGCTTCTCACCACCGTGGACCAGGTGCGGGCGACCCTCAATCCGCGGCTGTCGATCCACGGCGTCGTGCTGACCATGTATGACAGCCGCAACAACCTGGCCGGACAGGTGGTGGCGGACGTGCGCCAGTTCATGGGCGACAAGGTCTACGACACCATCATCCCCCGCAATGTGCGGGTCTCGGAGGCGCCGTCGCACGGCAAGCCGGTGCTGCTCTACGATCTCAAATGCGTCGGCAGCCAGGCCTATCTGAAGCTCGCCTCGGAAATCATCCAGCGCGAACGGACACTGCGTGCGGCCTGAACGGAATGTCGTTGCCGATGCGAAACGAAATGGACCGGAGGTGATGGCCATGGCGGACGAGGCATCCCGCTCGCGGCTCGGCCGGGGCCTTGCGGCCCTGATCGGCGACGTCGGGGACGAGGGCTCGGCGGTGGAGCGCGCCCGCGGCGCGCGGCGCGTGCCGGTGGAGTTCCTGCGGCCCAACCCGGCGAACCCGCGCAAGAGTTTTCCGGAGGGCGACCTCGCCGACCTGGCGAACTCGATCCGCGAGAAGGGCATCGTGCAGCCGATCCTGGTGCGCACCGTGCCCGGGGCCATGGACGCCTACGAGATCATCGCCGGCGAGCGGCGCTGGCGCGCGGCGCAGCGCGCCGAGCTGCACGAGGTGCCGGTGCTGGTGCTGGAGGTCGGCGACCGCGAGGCGCTGGAGCTGGCCATCATCGAGAACGTCCAGCGCGCCGACCTCAACGCGCTGGAGGAGGCCGCCGGCTACGAGGCGCTGGTGGCCCAGCACAACTACACCCAGGCCGACGTCGCCCGGATCGTCGGCAAGAGCCGCAGCCACATCGCCAACACCATGCGCCTGACGCGCCTGCCCGAACCGGTGCAGGAGGCGCTGCGCGACGGGCGGCTGACCGCGGGCCACGCCCGGGCCCTGCTGACCGCCCCGAACCCCGAGGCCGCCGCACGCAAGATCCTGGAAAAGGGGCTCAATGTCCGCCAGGCCGAGGCCATGGCGCAGGGCCGCCCGGAGCGGGCGCCGGAGACCAAGTCGCAGCGCCCGCCGCGGCCCTCCAAGGACGCCGACACCGTGGCGCTGGAAAAGGCGCTGGGTGACGCGCTGGGGCTCGGCGTCGCCATCGAGCATGACGGCCCGGGCGGAGAGCTGCGCATCCGCTACGGCACGCTGGAGCAGCTCGACGCGCTGTGCCGGCGGCTCAGGGCCTGACGGGCCGCTTCGCGCGGCCGTTTACCTGCGGTTAACCATAACGGGACGTTGCGGGCGTCCCGCCGGGCGCGACGGCGGCCTTGAAACGCGGCGTGGGCCGGATTAGGGAACCCCGGCCCATCGGCGCCTGACCTCGTCCCGGTCCGCGGCGCTCCCGCCCATCTGTCCTGCCCCGAAAAAAACGGCCGAGGTTCCCATGGCGACGCACAAGCTCCTGTTCCTGCCCGGCGACGGCATCGGCCCCGAGGTGATGGCCGAGGTCCGGCGGCTCGCGGACTGGATCGAGGCGCGCGGGCTCGCCGCCTTCGCCATCGAGGACGACCTGGTCGGCGGCTCCGCCTACGACGCCCATGGCGAGGCCGTGACCGACCGCACCATGGATCTCGCGCTCGCCGCCGACGCGGTGATGTTCGGCGCGGTCGGCGGCCCGAAATGGGACGGGGTGTCCTACGACAAGCGCCCCGAGGCGGGGCTCCTGCGGCTGCGCAAGGATCTCGGCCTGTTCGCGAACCTGCGGCCGGCCATCTGCTACCCGGCGCTGGCGGAGGCCTCGTCGCTGAAGCGCGAGCTGGTGGACGGGCTCGACATCCTGATCGTGCGCGAGCTGACCGGCGGCGTCTATTTCGGCGAACCCAAGGAGATCGTGACGCTGGAGACCGGCGAGAAGCGCGGCGTCGACACCCAGATCTACCACGAGCACGAGATCGAGCGCATCGCGCGGGTGGCGTTCGACCTCGCCATGGCGCGCGGCGGGCGGCTGGCCTCCGCCGAGAAGCGCAACGTGATGAAGACCGGCGTGCTGTGGCACCAGGTCGTCAGCCGGGTCGCCAAGGACTTCCCGGAGGTCCAGGTGGAGCATGTGCTGGCGGACAACTGCGCCATGCAGCTGGTGCGCCGGCCCAAGCAGTACGACGTCATCGTCTGCGACAACCTGTTCGGCGACATCCTGTCGGACGTGGCCGCCATGCTCACCGGCTCGCTCGGCATGCTGCCGTCTGCCTCCCTGGGAGCCGAGGACCCGGCCACGGGCAAGCGCAAGGCCATGTACGAGCCGGTGCACGGCTCGGCGCCCGACATCGCCGGCCGGGGCATCGCCAACCCCATCGCCACGGTCACCAGCTTCGGCATGGCGCTGAAATACTCGCTCGGCCTCGGCGACCTCGCCGACGCCGTGGACCGGGCGGTGGCGCGGGTGCTGGCCGACGGCCTCAGGACCGGCGACATCGCCGGTCCGGGCGTCAACACGGTGTCCACCTCCGAGATGGGCGCGGCCATCGTCAGGGCCATGGGGCAGGAGGTCCGCTGAGGGCGGCGCGGCCACGCGAAGATGGTCGCGTCCTGGCGGGGAGGCGCCGGGATGTTTCGGCGCGAGCTGGAGCATCCTTCGAGACGCCGCTGCGCGGCTCCTCAGGATGAGGGTGGAGGATGTCCGGACCGCGACGGAGGTTTCGGCCGTTGCAGGCGGCGGCGGTTGCGCTACGCTTGCCGCGTGCCGCGCCGGCAGGAGGCCGGCGGCGGCCGGGAGACGCCCCGTGGACCAGCCCGCGCGCCACGACCGCCTGATCGCCGAGCTCGGCCGGCTGTTCGGCTATGCCTTCGCGCTGTGCCGCGACGCCGAGAAGGCGCATGAGCTGGTGCAGGAGACGGCGCTGCGCGCGCTGTCGGCGCCGGGCGCGCCCCATGAGCCGCTGCCGTTCCGGGCCTATCTGTTCCGCACGCTGCGCAACGCCCGCATCGACGGCTACCGGCGCGCGCGCCGGGACGCCGAGGCCGGCCGCGAGCTGGAGCTGCGTGGCTGGGCCTATGACGACGGGGCCATCGCCCGCATCACGGTGCGCCAGGCGCTGGACGCCCTCAGCGCCGAGCATCGCGAGGTGATCGGGCTGGTCGATCTCGCGGGTTTCAGCTATGCGGAGGCGGCCGAGCTGCTGGAGGTGCCGCCGGGAACGGTGATGAGCCGGCTCGCCCGCGCCCGCGCCGCCATGCTG
>JAEWEX010000004.1 GCA_023389135.1 Pseudomonadota bacterium
GTCGGCAACTGGGCGCTGGAGGGCGAGCACGCCTTCAAGGAGCCGCTGCCGGGCCTGCGCGCGCTGGTCGGCGGCTGGGACCAGTATTACCTCGTGCCCATGGCGCGCGAGGCCGGCCTCGACCCCAGCCTCGAGGGCTTCTTCAAGCAGACCCGCCCCAAGGCCCGCATCACCCTGCTGCAGCGCGGCAGCGTCGGCGCCTTCGGCGGCGAGCAGTTGCTGGAGATCGCCGGCGCGGGCGAAGACGCCCTTGCCAAGGCCGGCGGCAGCTATGAGTTCGGCTCGTTCGACATGGTGAAGACCCGCTTCGCCGGCGGCAGCGGCGACGTGTTCGTCCAGGTCGCCACGCTCGGGCATCCCGGCATCAACGAGATCGCCCAGGCCACGCCCTCGACCTTCCTGCAGCCCTCCGAGGAGACGCTTGCCGCCATGGCCGACCGCTATGGCTGGGAGCCCACGACGCTGCCGGCCGGTACCTTCCCCGGCCAGGACAGCGACATCCGCCTGCCCGGCACCACGACGACGCTGTTCGCCAGCGAGAGCCTGGACGAGGACCTCGCCTACATGATCGTCAAGACCATCTGCGAGGAGAACGCCCGCCTCCAGTCCGCGCACCAGGCGCTCAAGACGTTCGACTGCGAGGCCAACAAGGTGTGGATGCAGGAGACCAGCGGCCTGCCGCTCCATCCCGGCGCCGAGCGGTACTACCGCGAGCGCGGCTGGCTGAGCTGACGGACGGGACGAGGGTCGCATGGTCGACAAGGAAGGTGGAGCGGACCGGTCGCGCCTCGCAGCGTGGCCGGACCTCCTTAAGCCGGTTCACCTGATCGCGCTGGCATGGAGCCTGGCGCAGATCGCGTTCGTCCTGTGGCCCCAGATCGACACGCTGACGCAACGGGCGCTGCACGTCTCGTTCGCCGTCGCCCTGGCCTTCGCCCTGCTGGGCGAGGGCCGCGGCCGCGCCGGCCGCCGGGTCCATCTCGCGCTGGCGGCGCTCGCCATGGCGCCTGGCGTCTACATCGCAGCGCAGGCCGACTACCTCATGGGCGGGCGCATCCCCGGCCTCGACGAGGTGACGCTCGCCGACTACGCGCTGGGCCTGACCCTGATCGTGCTGCTGTTCGAGGCGTCGCGGCGCTATCTGGGCCTCGGGCTCACGGTGTTCGCCGCGATCTTCGTCGCCTACTTCTTCCTGGGGCCGTGGCTGCCGGGCGTGCTCGGCCACCGCTATTCGGGCCTGGAGCGCTTCATCGACACCGAGTTCCTCTCGCTCCAGGGGCTCTACGGCGTGCCCACCGGCGTGTCGGTGTCGACCGTGTTCTATTTCATCCTGTTCGCGGCCGTGTACGACGTGTTCGGCGGCGGCAAGATGATCATCGACCTGGCGCTGGCCCTCACCGGCCGCCGCGTCGGCGGGCCGGCCAAGGCCGCCGTGGTGTCCTCGGGCATGCTCGGCAGCGTGTCGGGCAGCGCGGTCGCCAACGTCATGTCCACCGGCATCTTCACCATCCCGCTGATGCGGCGCGTCGGCTACACGCCGCGCTTCGCCGGCGCGGTGGAGGCCGCCGCCTCCACCGGCGCGCAGCTCGTGCCGCCGGTCATGGGCGCCGCCGCCTTCATCATGGCGGACTTCCTGCAGACGCCGTACCAGACCATCGTGCTGGCGGCCATCGTGCCGGCCATCGCCTACTACCTGGCGCTGCTGCTCATGGTGGACCTGGAGGCCCGCAAGCGCGGCACCCCGGTCCTGGACGAGACCGGCGCGACGCCGCTCCGCCAGACCCTGCTGGAGCGCGGGCACCTGCTGCTGCCGCTCGGCTGGCTGGTGTGGCGCATCGTCAGCGGCTATCCGGTGGAGGCGGCCGCCATCGAGGCCTCGGTCGCCACCGCGATGGTCGGCACCCTGCGCGCGGCCACCCGCCGCTCGCCGCTGTCCATGGTCGAGGCGCTGGTGCTGGCGGCCGAGCGCAGCGTCACCGTGGCGCTGCCCTGCGCGCTCGCCGGCATCGTGGTGGCGGTGATCGCCTTCACCGGCGTCGGCACCAAGTTCACGAGCTTCATCGTGGCGGTGGCCGCCGGCCAGGTCGCGCTGCTGCTGGTGCTGGCCATGGTCGCGAGCCTGGTGCTCGGCGCCGGCATGCCGACCACCTCGGCCTACATCATGGCGGCGATCCTGCTGGCGCCGGGCCTCGCCAGCGTCGGGGTCGAGCCGCTGGTGGCGCATTTCTTCATCTTCTACTTCGCGATCCTGTCCATGGTGACGCCGCCCGTGGCGCTCGCCGCCTACGCCGCGGCGGCGATCACGCGCGCCTCGCCCTCGGAGACCGGCTGGCAGGCATTCGTGCTGTCGCTGCCGGGCTTCATCATCCCGTTCGCCGCGGTGATGCATCCCGGGATCCTGCTGATCGGCAGTCCGCTGGATACGGTCTGGGGCCTCGTCAACGTGCTGATCGGCTTCGCCGGCATCGGCGTCGGCGTGATCGGATGGCTGTTCCGGCCGCTGCCGCGCTGGGCGCGGGCCTATTTCGTCGGCGTGGGCATCCTGACGACGCTGCCGGGGATCGTGGTTTCCATTGCCAGCATCGCCCTGCTGGCGGGGCCGGCGCTGTGGCTCTGGCTCAGGCGCGGCCATGCGCCTGCGCAGGCGCAGAAGCCGGATCCGGCACCGACGATTCCGGGCCCGGCGTGAGGGTAGCCGCAGCCGGCGAGCGATGCCGGCAGCCGGGCGCCAGGCGGAGCCCGTGTTGCCCGACCGGGACGCGGCCCGCGCCGCCCGTCAGCGGCCGTAATACAGGGTGACGGTG
>JAEWEX010000160.1 GCA_023389135.1 Pseudomonadota bacterium
GCCTCGCGCCATGAAGCCGGCCGCGGCCGCGCCTCCGTGCTGACGATGGCCGCCGGCGCCGCGGCGGCGGCGGTGGCGGCCGGCGCGCGGTCCACCGCAACGGTGGCGAGCCCGGCGGTCAACACGATCGCGGCGGCGAGCGGCATGAAGCGCCGGGTGATGGTCGAGATGCGCGGCATTGACGTCCCCTTCGTTTTCGTCCCGGCCCCGATCAGGCCGCCCCATTCGGGCGGCGATTGGATCGCTTCGTGGCGGAAACCGTCATTGATTGAGGCATTTGCATGGACCCGTTAACCCGTGTCGTCAGTGCAACACCTCACACTTCCCGATGCCCGGCAGTTTTTTCCCGGCCGTGGCGCGATCTGCCGGGACATGACGGCGCCGCGCGCAGCCAGGCCATTGAAATGCAAAGAGAAAAAAGTTGGCCCCGGCCTTGCAACGCATCTGCCCGAACCCGGCGCGGGGCCGGTCGGCACGATGGTGCGGTGCGAGGAGACTTCGAATGGGCATCTTTGGAGCGCTGTCGACGGCGGTCACGGGCCTGAGGGCCCAGGCCTTCGCGCTGGAGAACATCTCGGGCAACATCGCCAACTCGCAGACCACCGCCTTCAAGCGGCAGGACACGAGCTTCTCCGACCTCATCCCCGACGCGGTGCCGACGCGCCAGCTCGCGGGCTCCGTGCTGGCGCAGTCGCGCTCGAGCAACACGGTCCAGGGCGACATCAACTCCGCCGGCGTCGACACCTACATGGCCATCAACGGCGACGGCTACTTCACCATCTCGTCGGCCACGGGCTTCGTCGACGGCCGGCCGATCTTCGGCGGCACCGACCTCTACACCCGCCGCGGCGATTTTGAGGTGGACAAGGACGGCTACCTGGTCAACGGCGCCGGCTACTACCTCAAGGCGCTGCCCGTCGACCGCGCCACCGGCAACACCTCCGGCAGCGTTCCCGAGGTGCTGCGGCTGACCAACGACATCCTGCCGGCGCGCGAGACCACGCTCGTCACCTACCGGGCCAACCTGCCGTCCTACCCGCTGACCTCCACGGCCGATCCCGACCTGCCCGGTTCCGAACTGCTGAACGCCTCGGTGTTCTCGGTCGATCCGCGCACGGCGACCTCCGGGCTCAACCCGGCCACCACCACCGGCTCGACCGTCGACGCCCCCGGCGACCTGGAGAACGCCACCGGCCTTGCCGCCGGCGACGCCATCACCATCGCCATCGCCGGCGGCGGCACCGCGACCTTCACCATCGGCACCGGATCCGGCGAGTACAACACGCTGGCCGACCTCGTGGCCGCCATCAACGCCGATCCGGACCTCGCCGGCCTGGTCCAGGCCGACGGCGCAGGCGACCAGCTCTCGCTGACGTCGGCCGGCGTCGGCACCTCCTTCACGGCCAGCGGCGTCGCCGCGACGGCGCTCGGCGTCGGCGGCAGCTTCGCCGCAACCGCGGGCGCGGGCCAGGGCACGGTGATGGGCGCCGACGAGGAGAGCTTCATCGCGCAGTCGATCTCCGGCGGCGCGGTGACGGTCTATGACGAGCAGGGCGCGCCGGTCAGCATCCAGCTGCGCTGGGCCAAGGTGGACGGGGCGGCCACCGGCGGCCAGGACACCTGGAACCTGTTCTACATGCGCAATTCCGACGCCGGCGCCACCGACGTCGCCTGGCAGAACATGGGCACCGACTTCACCTTCGGCGCCAACGGCCAGATGAACCCGCAGGTGGCCTCGCTGAACCTCAGCGGCGCCGAGGTCGACGGCGCGGCCGTCGGCGACATCCAGCTCTCCTTCGGCGCGCGCGGCATCACCCAGTTCGCCGACGCCAACGGCTCCACCAAGATCGTGGCGCTGAGCCAGGACGGCTATGCGGCGGGCGAGGTCGTGCGCGTGTCGATCTCCGACAACGGCCGCATCAGCGCGTTCTACTCCAACGGCCAGATGGCCGACATCGCCCAGATCCCGCTGGTGTCGTTCAACGCCGACAACAACCTGAAGCGGCTGGACGGCGGCGCGTTCGCGGCGACGTTCGAGTCCGGCCAGGCGATCCCCAGCGCCTCGGGCACCATCATCGGCTCGTCGCTGGAGGGCTCCAACGCCGACATCGCCGACGAGTTCACCAAGCTGATCGTGACCCAGCAGGCCTATGCCGCCAACACCCGCATCGTGTCGACCGCCGACCAGATGCTGCAGGAAGCCCTGAACATGAAGCGCTGACGCGGCGCGAGCGGGCTGGGGAGCGCGGGCCATGAGCCTGACATCGGCGCTGAATTCCGCACTGTCCGGCCTGCGGGCGACGCAGGCCGGCCTCGGCCTGGTCGCCAACAACGTCGCCAATGCAGACACACCGGGCTACACGCGCAAGGTCCAGTCGCTGGCGCCGCAGGTGGCGGGCGGCAGCACGGTGGGCGTCAAGGTCGCGGGCGTGATCCGCGAGTTCGACCTCTACCTCCAGCGCCAGCTCCGGACCGAGATGTCGGGGTCCGGCTATGCCGACATCCGCGCCGGCGCGCTCGACCGGCTCCAGCGGCTGTTCGGCGCGCCCGGCAGCGACCAGGCGCTGGACGCGGTGGTCAACCGGCTGGGCTCGGCGCTGGACGCCCTCGTCACCAGTCCCGACAGCGCGTCCGCCCGGGCCGAGGCCGTGCAGGCAGCACAGCTGGTGGCCCAGTCGCTCAACTCGGTCTCCGGCGGCGTGCAGGCGCTGCGGACCGATGCGGACCAGGCGCTGCGGGCCGGCGCCGACCGCGCCAACGAGCTGCTCCAGGGCATCGCCGACCTGGAGCGCCGCATGGGCAGCGACGGCGGCGCCTCCGCCCCGCTGGAGCTGCTGGACGAGCGCGACCGCATGGTGGGCGAGCTCGCCCGCCTGATGGACATCCAGGTCGCGCGGAAGGGCGACGGCGGCATCACCATCCACACCACCTCGGGCATCACCCTGCTGGACGGCCAGCCGGCGTCGCTGCGCTTCGACGGCGGCGGCGCGGTGTCGCCGGAGGCCGCCTACAGCCAGGACCCGGCGGCGCGCACGCTCGGCACCATCGTCGCACGTACGGCGGCCGGCGAGGTCGACCTGCTGGCCGGCGGCGGCGTGCGCTCGGGCGAGCTGCGCGCCCATGCCGAATTGCGCGACGAGATCCTGGTGGAGGCGCAGGCACAGCTCGACGAGCTGGCGGCGAGCCTCGCCGAGGCCTTCGGCACCCGCACGGTCGCGGACGCCGACGCCTCCGACGGGCTCGCCATAGACATCGCCGGCCTCGCCCGCGGCAACAGCGTCAGCTTCAGCTTCTCGTCCAACGGTCAGAACCATACCGTCACGCTGGTCAATGTCGCCGACCCGGGGGCCGCCGGGGTCTCCGACGCGCTGACGGCCGAGCCGGGCGACGTGGTGATCGGCGTCGACTTCTCCGACGCCGCGGGCTTCGACGCCGCGGTCGCCGCGGCGCTTGCCGCCCATCCCGGCCTGCCCTCCGACGCGCCGGCGGTGACGCTCTCGGGCGCCACGCTCGCGGTGGCCGACGCCGGCGCCGCCACGGCGACGGCGGTGTCCGCCCGCATCACAGCGACCGGCTTCACCGGCCAGGGCGCCGCGCTGCCGCTGTTCGTGGATGCGGGCGCCGGCATGCAGCCCTATACCGGCGAGATCGACGGCGTGCCGCAGCGCCTCGGTTTCGCGGGGCGCATCGCCATCAACCCGGCGCTGGTCGCCGACCCGGCCAAGCTCGTGGTCTACGGCGCGGGCACGCTTGCCGGCGACGACACCCGACCCCTGTTCCTGCGCGATGCGTTCGAGGCCGGCGGCCGGCTGTTCCGCGCCGACACCGGCATCGGCGGCGTCCGCAATCCCTTCACCGGCTCCATCTCCGCCGTCGCGCGCCAGATCGTCGACCTCCAGGGCCGCAACGCGGAGGCTGCGGCCCGCGTCGCCGAGGGCCAGCAGATCGTGGTCACCTCGCTCGCCGACCGCTTCGCGGAAAGCTCCGGCGTCGATATCGACGACGAGATGGCGAAACTGCTCCAGCTCCAGACCGCCTATGCCGCCAATGCGCGCGTCATGACCGCGGTCAAGGAAATGCTGGACCAGCTCCTGCGGCTGTGACGTGACGGATACAGGGCCATGACCATCGGCGCCACCACCGGCCTCGGCATCCACACCCCGTCCCTCGCGCGCGTGCTGGCGCAGACCCGGGACGACCTCACCGACCTTCAGGCCCAGATCGCCTCGGGACGCCGCGCCGACAGCTTCGGGGGCCTCGGAAGCGGCCGCTCGCTGTCCCTGGCGCTGCGCGAGAAGCTGGAGATGCTGGACAGCTTCTCCTCGGGCGCCACGCTGATCGGGCCGCGCATCGCGCTGGCCGCCAACGCGCTGACGCAGATCCAGAAGCTCGCCTCGGACACCAAGGGCGACGCCGACCCGGCAAGCTACGAGCTGCTCTCGGGCGGCAAGACCGCCGCGCAGATGTCGGCCGGGCTCCGTCTCAGCGAGGCGCTGGACGCGCTGAACGTCGACGTCAACGGCCGCTACCTGTTCTCGGGCCGCGACACCGGCGCAAGGCCGGTGGAGATCGCCACGCTGGTCATGCAGGGCTCGGGCGCCCGCGCCGGCTTCGCGCAGGTGGTGGACGAACGCCGCCAGGCCGATCTCGGCGCCAACGGCCTCGGCCGGCTCGACCTGGCGCCAGCCGCAGCCGGGGCATTCACCCTCGCCGAGGACGGCGTCCATCCCTTCGGCTTCAAGCTTGCAGGCGCCGGCTCGACGCTCGACGGCGTCACCGTGACCGGACCCGCGGGCGGCCCGCCGCCGCAACTGGACATCGCGGTCACCGGCGAGCCGGCGGCCGGCCAGACGCTGCGGGTCGAGTTCGCGTTGCCCGACGGCTCCAGCCGCTCCATCACGCTCACCGCGGTCTCGGGCGCGGCGGTCTCGGGCGCGGCGGCGGCGCCGGGCGCGTTCGCCATCGGCGCGACGCCGGAAGAGACTGCGGAGAACCTCCAGGCCGCCATGGGCGCGCAGGTCGCGCGCCTCGCCGACGTGGCGCTGGTGCCGGCCTCCGCCGTCGCGGCATCGGAGGATTTCTTCGCCATAGACGACGCCAATCCGCCGCGCCGTGTGGACGGCCCGCCCTTCGACAGCGCCACCGGGCTCGTCGCGGGCACGCCCGACGATACCGTGTTCTGGTATCGCGGCGAGGACGGGCAGGAAAGCGCGCGCCAGACCGCCACCGCCCGCATCGACAGCTCCGTCGCGGTGTCCTACGGCGCCCGCGCCAACGAGGAGGGCATCTGGCGCTCGGTCGCCGGCATGGCGGTGATGGCCTCGCTCACCTTCTCGCAGGCCGACGCCAACGGCGCGGAGCGCTACCAGGAGCTGACCGGCCGCGTCCGCAGTGGGCTCGACGCCACGGGGGCCGATGGCGGGCTGCAGGCCATTCAGGTCGATCTGGCCTCCGCAAGCCGCTCGGTCGCCGCCGCCACCACGCGCCATCGCGAGACGAAGGCGCTGCTGACCGAGATGCAGCGCGGCGTGGAGGGCGTGAACACGGAGGAGGCGGCGGTGGAGCTGCTGGCGCTGCAGACCCGCCTCCAGGCCAGCTACGAGGTCACCGCCATCCTGTCGCGGCTGTCGCTGGTCAACGTGATCTGAGGCCTTCGCCCGCAAACCTCCGTCGCCCTCCGGCTCGACCGGAGGGCCCAGCTTCCTCCGTCACAGGCTGCCAGCTGGATGCTCCGGTCACGCCGGAGCAGGACGGTGGTGTTCGCGGTTCAATCCGAGACTTCGCCCGCAAACCTCCGTCGCCCTCCGGCTCGACCGGAGGGCCCAGCTTCCTCCGTCACAGGCCGCCAGCTGGGTGCTCCGGTCAAGCCGGAGCATGACGGTGGTTCGGTTGCCTCTCCTGTGACGGTGCCGGTCACCCTCCGTCGCCCTCCGGCTCGACCGGAGGGCCCAGCTTC
>JAEWEX010000161.1 GCA_023389135.1 Pseudomonadota bacterium
CGTCGCGGTGGCCGGCCGCACGCGGATCGGCGCGCGCGCGCGCATCTTTCCCTTCGCCTCCATCGGACACCAGCCGCAGGACCTGAAATATGGCGGCGAGCCCTCGACCCTCACCGTCGGGTCGGACTGCCTGATCCGCGAGGGCGTCACGCTGAACCCGGGCACGGCCGGCGGCGGCATGGAGACCGTGATCGGCGACCGCTGCGCCTTCCTGGCCAACTCCCATGTGGGCCACGACAGCCGCATCGGCTCCAACGTCGTGCTGTCCAACAACGTCATGATCGCGGGCCATGTGACGGTCGGCGACTTCGTGATCTTCGGCGGCGGCTCGGCGGCGATCCAGTATGCCCGCGTCGGCTCCCACGCCTTCGTCGGCGGATTGAGCGGGCTGGAGAACGACCTGATCCCCTATGGCATGGCGACCGGCAACCGGGCCCGGCTGATGGGGCTGAACCTGGTCGGGCTGAAGCGTCGCGGCTTCTCGCGCGAGGCGATCCACGAGCTCAGGCAGGCCTACCGGCTGCTGTTCGCCGACGAGGGCACGCTGAAGGAGCGCGCGGCCGACGTGGCGCAGAGCTATGCCGCCTCGCCGCTGGTGCAGGAGGTGCTGGCCTTCATCGCCGCAGGCGGCGGGCGCCAGCTGTGCACGCCGTCCGGCGACGGCGACGAGGCGGCCTGAGGCCGGCGCCCATGGAGGCCGGAGCGCTCGCCATCATCGCCGGCGGCGGCTCGCTGCCGGTGGAGGTCGCCGAGGCCGTCGCGGCCGGCGGGCGCGCGGTGCGCATGGTCGGCATCGTCGGCGCCGCCGGCCCGGAAATCGAGCGCTTTGACCATATCTGGATGAAGTTCGGCGAGATCGGCCGGCTGTTCCGCCAGCTCGAGGCCTGGGGTTGCCGGGACCTGGTGCTGGCCGGCGCCGTCACGCGTCCGCATCCCAGCGAGATCAAGCTCGACTTCGGCGCGCTGGCAAGCCTGCCGGACCTCGCGCGGCTGCTGCATGGCGGCGACGACGGCGTGCTGGGCGGGGTGGTTCGGTTCCTGGAGACGCGGGGATACCGCCTGGTGTCCGTTCCCGAGGTGGCGCCGGGCCTGACCATGGCTGGCGCGGGGATCGAGATCGGCCGGCCGGACGAGGACGCGCGGGCCGCCATCGTGCACGGCATGGCGGTTCTGGCGGCGCTCGCCCCCCATGATGTGGGGCAGGCCCTGGTGGTGGTGGGCGGCCGTGCCGTCGCCATCGAGGGGCTGGAGGGCACCGACGCCATGCTGGAGCGGGTGGCGGGCCTGCGCGCATCCGGCAGGCTGCGCGGTCCGCCTCGCTCCGGCGTGCTGGTGAAGGGTCCCAAGCGCGGTCAGGATCTCAGGGTCGACCTGCCGACGGTCGGCCCGCGCACGCTGGACAAGGCCACGGAGGCCGGCCTGGTGGGGCTGGCGCTGGCCCGCAGCGAGGTGCTGATCGTGGAGCGCGACCGGGTGCGGGCGTCCGCGGGCCGCGGCGGGCTGTTCGTGGTCGGGGTCGACTGGGGAGGCGTCGGCCGATGAGCGCCCGCCCGCTCGATGTCGCGCTGGTGGTGGGCGAGGAATCCGGGGACCAGCTCGGATTCAAGCTGATGCGCGCGCTTCGGGCGCAGACTGGGGGCGCCGTCAGCTTTCGTGGCGTCGGCGGCCGGCGCATGGCGCAGGAGGGGCTCGCCAGCCTGTTTCCTCTCGAGGACGTGGCGGTCATGGGCATCACCGCGGTGATCCCGCGACTACCGGCCATCGTGCGCCGCGTCCGCATGGTGGTGGCCGAACTGACCGCCCGGCCGCCGGACGTGCTGGTGATCGTGGACAGCCCGGACTTCACCCACGCGGTCGCGCGCCGCCTGCGCCGCCGGCGGCCCGAGGTGGCCATCGTCGACTACGTCTCGCCGTCGGTGTGGGCGTGGCGCCCCGGGCGCGCGCGGCGGATGCGGGCCTATGTGGACCATCTTATGGCGCTGCTGCCATTCGAGCCGGGCGTGCATGACCGCCTCGGCGGCCCGCCGACCACCTATGTGGGCCATCCGCTGGTGGAGCGGCTCGACGAGTTGCGGCCGGGTCCTGAGGAGGCGGAAGCGCGGACGTCGCCGCCCGGCGAGTTGCTGGTCATGCCGGGCAGCCGGCGCTCGGTGGTGGGGCGGATGCTGCCCGTGTTCCGCGACACCGTCGCCCGTGTCGCGGCGGCGGTCCCCGGCCTCCGCGTCACCGTGCCGGTCGCACCGGCCGTGGCCGATCTTCTGGCGCAAGAGCTGCCGCGCTGGCCGGTTCCGGTGCGCGCCGTTGCGGGCGAGGCCGAAAAGCTCGCCGCCTTCCGCCGCGCGCGTGCGGCGCTGGTCTGCTCGGGCACCTCGACGCTGGAGCTGGCGCTGTCCGGCGTTCCCATGGCGGTGGGCTACCGGCTGGCGCCCGTCGAGGCCCGGCTGATGTGGCTGGTCAAGGTGCCGTCCATCGTGCTTCCGAATCTGATCCTCGGCCGCAACGCGATCCCGGAATTCGTGCACGGGCCGTGCACCCCCGAGGCGCTCGCACCGGCTGTCGCCGCGCTGCTGGCGGACGGGCCCGAGCGGCAGGCCCAGCTCCTTGCGCTGGCCGAGATCGAGGGGCTGATGCGGCTGGAAGACGGCGAGACGCCTTCGGAGAAGGCGGCGCGCATCGTCATCGATGCCGCGCGCCGCACATGAAACGGGGCGCCGAAGCGCCCCGCTCAGACCATCTGCATGCGACGGCGCTCAGCGCCGCTGGGCGATGGTGACGTAGTCGCGGCGGGGCTCGCCGGTGTAGAGCTGGCGCGGACGGCCGATCTTCTGGCTCGGATCCTCGATCATCTCCTTCCACTGTGCGATCCAGCCGACGGTGCGCGCCAGCGAGAACAGCACGGTGAACATCGCCGTTGAGAAGCCCATGGCCTTCAGCGTGATGCCCGAATAGAAGTCGATGTTCGGATACAGCTTCTTCTCGACGAAATACTCGTCCTGGAGGGCGAAGCGCTCCAGTTCCATGGCGACCTCGAGCAGCGGGTCGTCCTTGACGCCCAGCTCGCCCAGGACCTCATGGCAGGTCTTCTGCATGATCTTGGCGCGCGGATCGTAGTTCTTGTAGACGCGGTGGCCGAAGCCCATCAGCCGGAACGGGTCGTTCTTGTCCTTGGCGCGGGCGATGAACTCGGGGATGCGCTCCACCGAGCCGATCTCCTCCAGCATCTTCAGCGCGGCCTCGTTGGCGCCGCCATGGGCGGGACCCCACAGGCAGGCGACGCCGGCCGCGATGCAGGCAAAGGGATTGGCGCCCGAGGAGCCCGCGAGCCGCACCGTGGAGGTCGACGCGTTCTGCTCGTGATCGGCGTGGAGGATGAAGATGCGCTCCAGCGCCCGGGCGAGCACCGGGTTGACCTTGTACTCCTCGCACGGCACCGCAAAGCACATGTGCAGGAAGTTGGCGGCATAGTCGAGGTCGTTGCGCGGATAGATGAAGGGCTGGCCGATGGAATACTTATAGGCCATGGCGGCCAGCGTCGGCATCTTGGCGACCATGCGGACAGCCGAGATCTCGCGGGCCACCGGGTCGGTGATGTCGGTGGAGTCGTGGTAGAAGGCCGACAGCGCGCCGACCGAGCCGACCATGACGGCCATGGGGTGCGCGTCGCGGCGGAAGCCGGTGTAGAACCGGGTCATCTGCTCGTGCACCATGGTGTGGCGCGTGACGCGGTAGTCGAAATCGGCCTTCTGCGCGGCCGTCGGCAGGTCGCCGTAGAGCAGCACGTAGCAGGTCTCGAGGAAATCGCCGTGCTCGGCCAGCTGGTCGATGGGGTATCCGCGGTAATTGAGGATGCCCTCGTCGCCGTCGATGTAGGTGATCTTGGACTCGCAGCTCGCCGTGGAGGTGAAGCCGGGGTCGTAGGTGAACATGCCCGTGTGCTTGTAGAGCGCGGAAATGTCGATCACGTCGGGCCCGACCGAGCCCGAGCGCACCGGAAGTTCGCAGTTCACGTTGCCGACAGTCAGCGTACCGGTTCTCTCCGTCATATGCAGAGCCCTTTCTCTGTCAGGCGAAAGCTCCGGGACATGCCCGGTGGAGCCGCACGAACGGTCGATCGGTCGGCACTACGCCTGAGATTTCGCGTATCGGGAGTGGGTTAGCCGAAAGACCAACGCACTGCAAGCCGACCTTCGGGCGATACCCGGCGGGCGCTGGTAATTCAGGCGATGGCGTCGTCCAGCCGGCCGAGGGTCTCGTCCCGGCCCAGCGCGGCCATGACGTCGAAGATCGGCGGGGAGACCAGCCGGCCGGTCAGGGCCGCCCGCAGCGGCTGGGCGACCGCGCCGAGCTTAACGCCGGCGGCCTCGGCGAAGCCGCGGACCGCCGCCTCGCACGCCGCCGCCTCGAACGGGGCGGCGGCCTCCAGCGCCGGCCGAACGCCGGCCAGCAGAGCCCGTCCTTCTGCGGAGAGCGCGGCTGAAGCCTTTTCGTCGGGCGCGAGCGGCCGCGCGGCGAACAGGAACTGCGCACCGTCCATGAGGTCCACCAGCGTCTTCGCGCGTTCCTTGAGCGCGGGAACCAGTTGCTCGAAGGCCGGCCACAACCCGCCATCCAGCGCCGCCAGCCGCTGCGGGCCCTCGGGCAGGTGCGGGAGCGTCGCGCGCAACGCCTCCAGCAACTCGTCAACGCTTCCTGTGCGCATGTAGTGGCCGTTGACGTTCTCCAGCTTGGCGAAGTCGAACCGCGCCGGCGAGCGCCCGACCGAGCCGAGGTCGAAGGCCGCGATCATCTCCTCCGTGGAGAAGATCTCCTGGTCGCCATGGCTCCAGCCGAGCCGGACCAGATAGTTGCGCAGCGCCGCCGGCAGGTAGCCCATTTCCCGGTAGGCCTCGACGCCCAGCGCGCCGTGGCGCTTGGACAGCTTGGCGCCGTCGGGCCCGTGGATCAGCGGGATATGGGCCATGGCCGGCGCATCCCATCCCAGCGCGGCGTAGATCTGCGCCTGGCGGGCGGCGTTGGTGAGATGGTCGACCCCGCGGATGACGTCGGTGACGCCCATGTCGTGATCGTCGACCACCACCGCCAGCATGTAGGTCGGCGTGCCGTCGGAGCGCAGCAGAACGAGGTCGTCGAGGTCGGCGTTCGGGATCACCACCCGGCCCTGGACGGCGTCCTCGATCACGGTCTCGCCGTCCTTCGGGGCCTTCAGCCGGATGGCGGGGGGGACGCCCGCGGGGGCGTCGGCCGGATCGCGGTCGCGCCAGCGGCCGTCATAGCGCGGCGGGCGGCCCTCCGCCTGGGCCAGGCGTCGCATCTCGTCCAGTTCCTCGGGCGAGGCGTAGCAGCGATAGGCGCCGCCGGAGGCCAGCATGTCGTCCACCGCCGCGCGGTGGCGATCCGCGCGGGCGAACTGGAACACCGGATCGCCGTCCCAGTCGAGGCCGAGCCAGCGCATGCCGTCCAGGATGGCGTCGATGGCCTCGCGGGTCGACCGGGCGCGGTCGGTGTCCTCGATCCGCAGCAGCATCCGGCCGCCCTTCGAGCGCGCGAACAGCCAGTTGAACAGGGCGGTGCGGGCCCCGCCGATGTGCAGGAAGCCGGTCGGCGAGGGGGCGAAGCGGGTGACGGGCGCGGTCATGGAGGCGTGCGGTCTCTCGGATCGTGGGGGCGTGCCGTTTGCGGCGGCACCCTGTAGCATGGGGCGCGGCTGCGACAAACGGGGGAGGGCGTGGACGAGGGGCGGCCCCGTCATGGGCGGACCAGGAC